>CALKXH010000052.1 GCA_938005675.1 uncultured Anaerolineae bacterium | reverse complement strand
TCCTGTGGCGTTGCGGCACGGCGTGAGTTTCGCCATCGGCGCGGAGTTCTTCACGGGCGAGGGCGAGCCGAGCGCGCCGTATTTCATCCGTTTGAATTTTGCTCAGCAAGCCGTCGGGCGGATTGAAGAGGGAATGAGACGGCTGGGCGCAGCATGGGCGGAGGCGTGCCGCGCGCGCCTCTAGAACCTGCGGCGCACGAACAGGCTCATCAGGCGCTGCTCGACGCGTCTGAAGCGGAGCATTGTCTTGGGGTAGTTATGTTTCAGGAATGTAATCGGGTGACGCAAAACAGCGTTGAGCCAGTAAAAAATAGAGAGATGATACTTCTTCAGTTGGTAGCTCAGTTGTGATAGGGTGAGGTAGATATCGTAGCGGTTGCCGCGGTCATCGACGCCTTTGAAGAGAGCGAGCGCCTCCAGTTCGTACTCAAACGCCTTCTCAATCTGCTTACGTTTTGCCTCAATCTGCTCGCGTTTTGCCTCAATCTGCTCACGTTTTGCCTTAATCTGCTCACGTTTTACCAGCAGATTGACTAACACATTCTGATAAGTCGCCTGGACAAAAGCAGTCTGTGTGTTTTGCCCAAAGTAATGGACGTAAGCAGGGTCGTGATAGCGGGCTCCGTCGTAGTAGACGTCAATGGCGGCTCGGATGAGCGGTTCAGCAGTGTCAGGATCGTTGCAGACAAACAGATACAAGCACCCCAGTCCATAGCGTGCTCTGCCCTGCTCGTAAACCAAGCCCTGCTCGCCCAGAAATTCTATTGCCTCTTGAAAGCACTGAGCGGCGCGCTCGAAGTTGCCTGTGTCCATGTCTATCCAGCCCTGCACGATGTGCGGACCGAGCGCTGTGCGATAAACGCCTTTCTGAGTGGTGTAGTCCGTCAGGCGGTCGATCAGCTCTTGTGCCTTTTTGAAGTTATCGACGATGCGATACATGTTGCTGTGCAGAAAGAGCAAGCGCATGGCGTAGAAGGGCGACTCGTCAAACTTGAAGCGCTCCAACGCGCTGTAAGCGTGGTAGTGGGCGCTCTCTTCGCGCAGCGCGAGCTGCTCCACATGACATAGCACCAGGTGATGCAAGCCTTCCTCAAAGGGCAAGTTTTTGCCTTTGAGGCGGCGCAGCGCCTCGTATTGCATCCGCCGAATTTCGCCGAGCGGCTTGTGGCGGATATACGCCCAGCCCAGTGCGCTCTGAAAGCGCGACCACGCCCGCAATGAGAGTTTCTCTAGCTCGCCCGACTGCAAGACGGGCTCTGCTAGCCAGCGCCAGCCCACCCAGCCATAATCGATCTGATAGTACTCAAAGAGGTAAACGCACAACCAATTGCGCGAGGGGCGCTCTTCACAGTCGCAGACGCGCTGCCATTCGGGCAGATTGAGGTAGGTGCGCAGCTTCTTCAAAACGCGCCGATAGAGCTCAAGGGCTGAGAAGTACTCTGCATTGCACATCAGCCGATGTGCTTCTTGAAGCTCGCACCAAGTGTTCAGGGCTCGATCTATACACTCATTATGACCTGACATCGCGCTCCAGAACGCCCACTAGGTATGCCCGTATCAACGGGTGAATGGTATAGTAATCGGGAATGTCGCCAAGCTTCAGCACGTGTTGATCGACCAGCTCAGTCAGCGCCTGCTCGAACTGCTCGACGTCGGGCAGGTGGCGGCGCGCTTCAGCCTCCAGATCGTCGCGCGTGATCTCTTCAGTGTACTGCGCGGCATCCAGCGCCACTTGTCTAGCCGCAGGGCTGAGCGCTTCATATAGGCTGCTGAATAGATTCTGGAATGTCGAGAAAAAGCTGCTCCCTTGCCGAATTTGCTCGATGATGCGCTTCATATTTCTACCGTTTTTTGCGTAACGCGCAAGGGCGATCTGGATGAAAAGGGGATTGCCGCCGGTGCACTCGGCGAGCAACTCGCGCTCTTGATCGGAGAGCATGGCGCGCGCTTGATCGTTCTCGATATGCCTGACGTACTTGACGGCAGCCTCGTGCTCAAGCCCATTGATGGGCATGTAGTTCACTAGGGTCGTGTTCACCTCCACGCGGGAGGTGATCAGGATGCGGCTGGTGCGCGGCGGATTGGGCTGCACTAGGATGCTCAACTCGTGCAAGAACTGCCTGAGCTGGTCGGGAGTCTCCATGTTATCCAGCACAAGGCAGTAATGCCCCTCACGGAAGCGCTTGGCGCAGCGTTCGGCGAGATTGGTGGCGTAAAGCTTCAGTTCGTCCCATTCAAAATGCTTGATCATGCTGTTGAAGATGGCGGAGGGCGTCAGAGGGGGCAAGTCGGTTGGGCGCGGATTGCCGTTGCTATCGAGGTACATGCTGCGGTCGGTCACCCAGTCGAAGGCGGTGAATATGCCGCTATCCACTGCGCGGCAGATGGCGTGCCACGCCAAATTCGTTTTGCCATCGCCCGCCGTGCCGACTACGCAGGTGATGCGCGCTCGCTTGTCGCTGAGGCGGTTGAGCAACTCATCGATCTCGCGTTCACGCCCGATGATCGGACAGTAAGGTGCAGGGTAGACGCGCCTGTACAGTTCACGGCGCAGGGCATCTGGGTGTAGAAAGCCCTCTCGCTGCTGGACAGCGAGCAAGCTCTCGATTTCCTGCGCGCTCATCTCGGCGAAGGGCTGCGCGCACACAGCCGTTGAGCGCAGGAAGAGACGCGCGTGGTCGACAAAGTTGATGCCATTCAGCACGAGATGCTCGTAGGCTTGCGCCACTTGTTGCAGCACGCCAATGGCGCACAGCGCCTCGCTGCGCTGCTGGATGGGTCTGCCGTTCAGCCATCCGGTGAACCTATCGTCGGTGATCCGAAGCACAAACTCAGCGGGCAAGCGACTCAGCAGCTCGGTGAAGCGGCGATAATGCGCGGCAATGCTATGGGCAGGATCGTAAAAACCGACGGCTTTGCACCAGTCTTTGAACGTCCATTTTTCAGTCGGCTGAATCTCCATCATGAGTCACCTCACTTGCGGCAGCGCACATTTTTTCAGAGACTACTGAACGTATAGCCCAGAACGGCAGAAGAGCAACCGAGTCCGTGCGGCAAAAAAAGCTAAATTTGCCGCACGGACTCGGTTGAAAAGTTGAACACTTGTTTTGTAAGCTTCATCTTGAAGGTTCTTCCAAGACGCCATACGGCGAAGGGGGCATTCGCCATGCACTTGCATTACGAAATGAACGGTTATGACATGTTTGCCGAACCGATGGCGAGCGCTTATTTTGAGATTGTAGCGCTATTTCTTGTGGTGCTTCCCTCATCGAACCGAGCCAGTCAGTGGCTTGACGTGAGATACTGCAACTTCATTCTACAAAAGTATATTATTTTTCGTCAATTCTCCCTCACGGAGATCGTCAACCGACTGCAAGAGCGCGTTATCAAACTGCGCTCTGAAGACCTAGAGGGACGTCTGAGGAGCATCGCCCACAAGACATTCCAACCCCAAAACCTTGAAGCCATCCGTGCGGCTCTTGAGCTGCTACATGAGCAGGACTTGATCTGTGAGCCCGTTTGGAACATGCTGTTTCGCATGGCGAATGCGCTCGGCATCTCCAATGACGATCTTGACGACTTGATCGCCCGCTTCTTCTAGCCCTTCACAGAGCCTTTTGCCTGTGTCAAAGCGGCACGTGGCACAGGCAATCCCTCGCTCTGCCCTCAAAATTAGGCGCTCGCAGCCCGCCCGAATGTGCTAAACTTGGGATCGGGCAAAAGGCACAGAAAGGTTGCGAGCGCTACACCATGTTGACGGACCTGAAAATCATGCGCGGCGCTGAGCCAATCTACTTGATCGGCAATCGCGTCGGCTGTTTATGCTTACACGGGCTGAGCGCCTCGCCGCAAGAGATGGCATGGCTGGCTCAGCATATGCACAAGCAGGGCTTCAGCGCCTTTGTGCCGCGCCTGTACGGGCACGGCGTCTCGCGGAAGCATTTTCGGCGCGTCCTGTGGCGGGACTGGTACCTGAGCGCGTTGGATGGCTACCACATCCTGCGCGCCCACTGCGATCACATTTTCGTGATGGGGCTCTCGATGGGCGGCTTGCTAGCGCTGCGCCTCGCCGCGGCGGAGGCAGTCTCTGGCATCGTCGTGCTGGGCTCGCCGCTCCAGCTGGACGCCCCGCTGTGGTTGGCACACTATCTGCGCTACGTGCGTCCCGTCGCCCTGAGCAGCTCGCCCGACGACACGCCCCTAGACGCTCGCATCCGCCAGCTGCAGGCGCAGCGCGGCGAGCCCGTCACGGGGCGCGTCTCGTACTTCCAGATGAGCACCGCCGGCGTCGCCGAGCTGCACAAGTTGCAAGGCGAGGTGCGCCGTTGCCTGCCGCAGGTGCGCGTCCCGACTTTGCTGATCTTCTCCAAACAAGATCAGACCGTGCCGTACAAGAACTTGGCGCTCTTTCAGGCGGGTCTGGTCAATGCGCCCGTCGAGACGCTCACCCTAGAACAATCCGACCATATCCTGACCAACGATGTGGAATGTGAGAGCGTCTTCGCCGCTGCGGAGGCTTTCGTCAAACGCATCCTGCAGCCGCAAGGCGCCTGAGAGGTGCGATCATGCCCGAACAAAAGCAAAAACGCGCGCGCGTGCCCCCGCCGACGGGCAACTTCGGCACGCTAGAGCGCATCTGGGAGCAGCTGCGCCTCGCTTGGCTGCTCTTCGGCGATAATCGAGTCAGTTTATGGCTGAAGATTCTGCCCGTGCTGAGCATCGCTTACGTCATCTCGCCGCTGGACTTGCTGCCCGCCTTGCTGTTTCGTCTGCTCGGCATCCTAGATGACGTCGCCATCTTCGGTCTGGCGATTATGCTCTTCAACAGCCTCTCGCCTGAGGAGGCGGTGGTGGAGCACTTGCGGCAGCTGCGCTTCGGCGATAAGTATCGCGTTCACAGCGATGACGAGGGCATCGTGATCGACGTCAAGCCCGACGAGACGCGCTCAGAGGCGGCTGATGAAGAGTTGAAGTCTGAGAGCTTCGCCGAGGAGCGCCAAGAGCGCAGGGCGCGCTCTAAATGAGCGGGGAAGTCCGCACGGGGGCGGACTTCCGCAGGCGTATCAGCCGAACCGACCGGAGATGTAGTCTTCGGTGCGCTTATCAGCCGGGCGGGTGAAGATTTGCGTGGTCGGGTTGTACTCGATCAGCTTGCCCGTGCGCGACTCGTCGCTCAGGAAGAACGCCGTCATGTCCGAGACGCGCGAGGCTTGCTGCATGTTGTGCGTCACCAGCACGATGGTGTAGTTTTTGCTCAGCTCACGCATCAGGTCTTCAATGCGCAGGGTCGAGATCGGGTCGAGCGCCGAGCAGGGTTCATCCATCAGGATGATCTCAGGCTCGACTGCCAGCGCCCGCGCAATGCATAAGCGCTGCTGCTGCCCGCCTGAGAGCGCCAGCCCGTTCTTCTTCTTGTAGTCGTCCTTGACCTCGTCCCACAGGGCGGCGGCGCGCAGACTGGTCTCCACAACTTCATCGAGCGTGCGCGTATCGCGGACGCCCAAGATGCGCGGACCATAGGCGACGTTATCGTAGATGGTTTTGGGAAAGGGATTGGGCTTCTGAAAGACCATGCCGATGCGACGACGCACCTCGACCGGGTCGATGCCCGGTTGATACAAGTTCTGACCGCGAAAGATGACCTCGCCCTCCACGCGCGCCGTCGGGATCAGATCGTTCATGCGGTTGATGGCGCGCAAAACCGTGCTCTTGCCGCAGCCTGACGGTCCGATGAACGCCGTGATCTGGTTGCGGGCGATATTGAGGGTGATGTCATCTACAGCCTTGTGTGAGCCGTAATAGACGCTCAATTGCTTGAGCTGAACAGCGTGATTTGCACCATTCGGAGTCGTGTTCATAGTCAGCACCTTTAGCCTCTCAGCTTTTTGCTCAAACGCTGACGCAAGATGATAGCAGTGGTGTTGAGCGCCAATAGCACAACTAGCAGCACGATGATCGCAGCTGCCGCCACGTTACGGAAACCGATAGCTGGGTCTGCCGTCCAGCTGTAGACCTGAATCGGCACCACCGAGAACTTCGAGAACGGTCCGTTGGGGTCGATCAGGGTGAAGGTCAAGCCGCCTACTACCAGTAGCGGCGCCGTCTCGCCAATTGCGCGCGAGACCGACAAGATCAGCCCAGTCAGGATGCCCGGAAAGGCAGCCGGCAGCACTTGCCGCCAAGTGGTCTGCCATTTGGTGGCGCCCACGCCGTAGCTCGCCTCGCGGATTGAAGACGGCACGGCGCGGATGGCTTCCTGCGCGTTGATGATCACGACGGGCAGGATCAGCAGCGCCATGGTGAAAGCAGCCGAGATGACCGTCCGCCCGTTCGAGTCGGTGATGCCGATGAAGGCGCCGCTAGTGAACTGCTCCAGCGCGCGCACGAAGATCGCCAAGCCGAGCATGCCGTAGATGATCGACGGCACGCCCGCCAGATTGCGGATGTTGGTCTCGATCACGGCGTTGAGCAGGTTTTTCTCGGCGTACTCCTCAAGGTAGACCGCTGCACCGACGCCCAAGGGCAAAGCGATCAGGATCGTTAGGATGATCACCCACAGCGAGCCGATCAAAGACGTGCGCAAGCCGGTGGTGGCGGGCGAGGCGGTCAGCTCGGTGGTGACGAATTCGAGCGAGAGCCACGAGTGGAAACGGATTTCGCCGTCGCGCAGCACCTCGCTCGTCTCTTTCTCAGCGAGGATGCCCTCGTAGTTGGTGAGCGACTCAATCAGCGTCCAGGCGCGGTCGTAGCGCAGCTGCGCCACATCGCGGATGATGACGCGGTAGAGCTGCCGCGTATCGAGGTTGTCTTCCAGCAAGTCGATGTACTCAGTGATGCTCAGCTCGTCGTAGCGCTTGTCGGCGACTTCAGCGCGGAAGTTGCGCCCCGCCAAGAGCTTCCTGATCGGCTCGCCCAGCAAGAAGTCGGTCGTGACTTGTGGGCGTGGCGCGTTATCGGCAAGGAGCTGCGCCGCCTCTGGGATGCTCAGCTCGCTCAGTTTTTTGCCCGCCAAAGCGGGATCGAAGGCACGTCCCTTGAAGGCGACCTCAATTGGCTCATTTTCAAGCACGTCGCGCGGGATGCCCAGCCCCAGCGAGAAGACCGTCACTAACTCGCGGGCGTTCAGGGCGGAGAAACGCTTATCGCCCAGCGCGCGGCTGAAAGTCTGATCGCTGCGTTCGGGGTCGAAGGCGAGGTTGGGGAAAATGTTGACGATCTGCGCGCCTGAGAGCCGAATCTGCGAGAATTGCCGCCCTAGCAAGTTATCGCGCACGATGGTGCGCAAGCGGTTGCGGCTGACTTTATCCTCCAGCAGGCGGGCGAGTTCGCCCTCGCTCAGCTCCTCAAGCGGCTTATCGGGGCTGAGCTCAGACGGCTTGATGGTGTAGTTGACCACCACATAGCCGAAAGATTGATTGATGATGTTCAGCAGCAGCGTGATCAGCGCCAGCAAGCCGACGACGTTCGCCACAAAGAAGGCAGTCCGCCACAAGGTTGCGTTGGTCTTGCGCGCGCGCAGGGTGCGCTGCAGGGAGGACTCAGGCGGCATCAGCCCGCCTTCGCGCCGCTCGACCACCTCTTCAACGATGGGCTTGGCTTCCTCAGGCGTGATTCGCCAGATGTTCATCACGGCAAGCGCAACGGCGAAGACGACCCAGAAAGCGATGCCGAGCGCGCGCAGCGCCTCCAGCAGGCTGGGGAATATCTGCCCTTGATAGAGCCAGAAGTACAGCAAGCTGGCGAGCATGAACAAGCCGCTGTTGCGGGCTGCTTTAGGTGAGATGGGCGGCGGCGTGTAGCGCACCGAGCGCAGGCGCAAAGGCAAGCTCACCACCCAGCCGATGTTGCGGAGAGCCTTCAGGGCAGGGCTTGAGGGCTTCCACTTAGGCAAGAAAGGCGCCAAGCGCACGACGTTGATGCTACCGATGCCGAACAGCGCCGGCAGCAGACGGAAAGGGATGCTCAGCAGCTGCAAATAGGGGTAAAACGGGCGCGGCAGGGCGGCATAGACGATCAGAAAGATTCCGACGGGGATCAGCCACATCGGCGCAAAATCGCGCGTGACAGCGGCTGGGTTATCGAGCAGCTGCCTGCCAATCGGCGCGGCGGTGTCATCTTCAGCCACCCACGGCAGTAGCAGCCACGCTGCCACAACGAGGACGGCGCAACCCAACAGGATCAGGGTCAGCGCCCAGAAGGGCAAGCCGCGCTTGCTCTCTCTCTGATTGAGAACGCCACGGCTAGGTCTGAGTGTGCTTTGTGCGGTCATTGGTACACCTCGCGGAAACGCCGCCGAATCAAGTTGCTGATCAGGTTCAGCACCAACGTGATGGCGAACAGGGTCAAGCCGATGGCGAACAGGCTGTTGTAGTCGACTGAATTGAAGCTGAGGTCGCCCGTGCTGATGCGCGCGATGTGACCGGTCATGGTCTCAGCGGCTTCGAGCGGATTGAGCGAGAAATTCGGGCCGGCGCCCGAAGCGATCGCCACGATCATGGTCTCGCCGACGGCGCGGGAGACGCCCAGAATGAACGCCGCCAAGATGCCTGAGAGCGCCGCCGGGATCAAAACGCGGAAGATCGTCTCGCGGCGGGTGGCGCCCAAGCCGTAGCTGCCCTCGCGCAGGCTGCGCGGCACAGCGCTGAGGGCATCCTCGCTGACCGAGGCGATGGTCGGGATGATCATGATGCCCATGGCAATGCCGGCTGAGAGCTGATTGTAAGCGCCGATCTCGCTCTGCCAGAAAATGTTGCGCAGCGACGGCGTGATAAACGTCAAGGCGAAGTAGCCGTACACGACGGTTGGGATAGCGGCGAGAACCTCCAAGATCGGCTTGAGGATGCTGCGCAGGCGCGCTGAAGCGTACTCGCTGATGAAAATTGCCGCGCCCAGCCCAACCGGACCAGCGATCAACATGGCGACGAAGCTGGTGGTCAAGGTTGCCATGACCAGCGCCAAGACTCCAAAGTCAGCGCCTTGCGGCACCCAGCGCGTGCCGGTCAGAAATTCGACGATGCTCACTTGCTCGCCCAAGAAGAGCGTGGTGCGCACGTTGTGCGGCTCGGGGCGGGTGCCCAGCACGCCGCGCTCAACTTCGAACGTCCGATTGTCGATCAGGCGCGTCACGCGCATGTCTTCTTCGTTAAGGCGAATGATTTGCCCCACGCGCGGCACGCCACCGCGTCCATCGAATTGCAAGATGGTGTCTTCAGCGCTGACGGGCACGATGAGCAGTTGTTCAGCGCTGCGGAAGCCATAGCGCGTGAAGAAGTTGATCGCCTCGGTGGAGAGCACCACGATGATGCCGACCGTCGTCAGCACGGAGACCAAGCCGCACAACAACAGCGAGAGGCGGATCAGGTCTTCGAAGGGGCGCGGGCGTCGGTTCAGGCTGGCGTAGGCATCCGTACTGCCGGAAAGACGGTCGGCTGCGGTGCGAAAGGCAGTTGGCTCAGCGCTTGTCTCTAGGGTCATGGGGAAACTGCTCCTTGTGTGAAAGTTTCGCTATGAGCAAGCTCGGCATAAAGCAAGGATGAGCGCCGCTGAGGGCGGGCGCTCATCACATCGCTCACAAACGGAAGCGGCTTACTCGCCGGAGGCTGCCAGCCAGACCAGCTTGTTCAGGTTGGTGGCGTCGTTGCTGACCGGGAAGTAGTTGATGTTCTCGCGGGCGCTACCCAGCTGGCTACGCACGTTGGTGACGTAGAAGTTGATGAAGGCAGCCACCTGCGGCTTCTCCTGCATGATGGCGGGCGTGCTGTAGATGAACAGCGGACGCGAGAGCGGGTAAGCGCCGCTTTCGGCGTTGGCTTCGTTGGCTTCCACGCCTTGAATGCGCACAGGGCGAATCTTATCCAGGTTGGGCAGGACGTAAGCGAAGCCGAAGTAGCCGATGGCGAAGCGGCTGCCCGCCACGCCTTCCACCAGCACGTTATCGTCCTCGCTCAGCTGGATGCCGGGCGCGTTGAGCAGCCGCGTGGCGTCCTTGTTGAAGATTTCCTCGACGAAGTAGTCGAAGGTGCCGCTATCCGAGCCGGGGCTGAAGAGGCGGATCGGCTCAGCCGGCCACGAGGGGTTGACTTCGTTCCAGGTCTTGAGTTCGCCGCTGAAGATTTGGGCGAGCTGAGCCTTGGTCAGATCGTCCACGAAGTCGTTGCCGTTGGAGACCACCACGCCCAGCGCGTCGATCGCCACGTAGAACTCGGCGACTGGATCGCGCCCAATCTTGGCGCAGTCATCGCGCTCGCTCGCCTTGATCGGGCGGCTGGCGTTGGAGATATCGGTCTCGCCAGACTTGCAGAAGCGCTCGAAGCCAGCGCCCGTGCCAACCGAAGCGACTTCGATGTTGCCCGCGAAGCCCTCGTTGCGGAACAAGTCCGCCATGCGGCGGGTCAGCGGGAAGACCGTCGAGCTGCCGGCGATGATGATGTTACCGGTCACAGCCAAGGGATCGACCTCAGGCAGGGTGATCTCAGGCAGGATGATCGAGTCGATCACATGGATCACACCGTTGCTTGCCTCGATGTCGGTTGCCACGATGTTGGCGCTGTTGATGCGCAGCTTGTCGTTGAGCATGGTGAACTCGACCTCGCCGCCCTCAACCGTGGCAGCCGTCTTGCCGACCAAGCCCATCGCATCGGCAGCCATCGCCTTGCCGGGCAGGACGTGGTAGGTCAGGATGCGGACGAGCAAGTCCTTGTTCTCAGGCTTGAGCAGGTACTCGATCACGTAGCCGGGGATTTTGGCGAACGCCTCATCGGTCGGCGCGAAAACGGTGAACGGACCAGCGCTCTGCAGCGTCTCGACCAAGCCTGCAGCCTGCACAGCTGCCACCAGCGTGGTGAAGTTGCCGTTCTCGACGGCGATATCGACAATGGTCTTGCCACCCTGCGCGTTGATCGCCGCCAACGGCGCGACCAGAACCGCCACCAAGGCGATCACAGCAATAATACGAGCCTTCATGTTTTGCGTCTCTCCTGACGTACTTTGACTCTTGCGTGGCGACATGACGCCACACACCATGAGACTAGACGAGGCGAGTTAAAAACGTTGTGAAAGTCGTTTAAGCTTGCTTTAAGAAATGACTAAGGTTGTACAAATGGAGGGCAGCTCAGAGATTTCTGAAGAGGTGCGGGCTGCTTCGCCTGAGGCAGCCCGCACGAAGGGCTATTCGGCGCGCTTGAAGATCAAGCGCTCGCCCGCGCCATAGTGCAAGGTGAGTTCGCCGCCTTGCTGGCTGTAGTGCGTGGCGCGCTCCAGCGCCTTGAGGAAGGTCTGCTCCTGCTGGCTGAGCGCCGCGTTCGGGCAGGCGCGCCGCGTGGTGATCGGATTGCTGAAGCTCACCGAGTCGCCGCGCGCGCTGAAGATGGCGTTGTACTGGTTGCAGCCCGTTGAGCCGAGCGCGCGCCCCTCAGCGAAGCGCAGCGTCACCTCGCCCGTGGCAAGAATCAGGGCGTTGGGCGCGCCGTAGGCGCTCAGTTGCCACGCTGACTCGGTGAAGGTCGCCACGCGGTCGAAGATCAGGCGTCCGCTTGAGCTGTAGAGCAAGACCAGCTGTCCGTCCACGACGCGATAGCTCTCCACAGCGCCGAGCGCCGCCAGATAGGTCTGTTCGAGCGCCATGAGCGGCTCGGCGCACGCCATCTGTGTGCTGACGATCTGCCCGAAGCGGATCGAATCCTCGCGGTAGGTCGGCACGGCGCGATAAGTATTGCAGCCGCTTGAGCCGCTGGCGCGCTCAGCCATCAGGATGAGCGTGATAGGGGCTTCGTCAATCAACGTCACCTGCGCATCGGGCGACTCAATGGCGAGAAGGCGCCATGTGCTATCGGCGAAGGCGAGCAGACGCGTGAAGACGAGCGCCTCATCCGCGCCGTAGCGGACGATCAGCAGACCGTCCTCAAAGCGGAACTCGGTCGCCTTGCGCAGGGCTTGGAAGTAGGCTGTCTCTTGCTTGGCAATCGTCTCAGGCTCGCAAGCGATCAGCGTGCTGAAGATGTTGCTGAAACTGATCGTCGCGCCGTCGACGCGGTAGCCGCCGCCATAGGTATTGCAACCGCCTGAGCCGCCGATGCTCTCGGCGCCGAAAGTCAGCGTGATCGCCTGATCGCCGATGGGCGTCGCAGGCGTGCTCTCCGCGCCGTAGCGCAGCAGTTTCCACTGCGTGCCAACTAGACGGTTCGGATCAGCGGCGGAGCTGCGCGTCGGCAGCGCCGCAAGGCTCAACAGCACAATCAACGTCCAGATCAGGTACTTCATCGGATCACACTCCCTCTTGGGCGGATTTCGATCTATTCGGCTGCTTGCCGTGCAGCCAAAGGGCGGGCAGCAGCGCCACCAGCCCGATCAACGCGCCAATCAGGAGCATCTCGGCGATGACTGCCACGCCCGACTCGAAGTACACGCGCACCGACTCGCGCTGTATCTGCTCGGCTGACCAATCTAACGCGAACGACTCGCGCGCAAGGCTGACCATGTAGTTCAAGCGGCTGAAGGCGTAGGTCGTCATGGTGGGGATGGCGATGGTCATGCCCAAGTAGCGCATGATCAGCACCAGCGCAGAGGCAACGCCGCGCCGCGTCGCATCCACCGCGTTGATCACGACCGTGCCGATGGGCGCGATGGTCAAGCCCAAGCCGATTCCGATCACGACCAGCTGCAAGCTCATCACCAGCTCAGGCGTATCGCCCCGCCACGTGCTGCCCGCCAGCGCAAAGCCGACTATCGCCAAAGCGATGCCGCCCAGCACGGTATTCCGAAAGCCGATTCGTCCGGAGAGCCATGCGCCCGGCACCGCCGCCAACGCCATCGGGATGGTCAGCGTGGAGAGCAGCACGCCGGCGCGCTCGGCGGCGCGCGCAATCGCCTCGGCGCTGGCATTTTCGGCGCGCAGGTTGATCAAGAGCGGCACGCTGACCAAGCCGAGCATCAGCAGGAAGCCGATCAGCAGGTTGGTGAGCGTCGCGGCGCTCACGGCGCGCTGGCGGAACAGGTGCAGCTCCAAGATCGGGTGCTCCTGCCGCCACTCCCATGCCAAAAAAGCCACCAAGAGCGCCGCCGCGAGCGCTAGAAGGGTCAGGTTGTAGGGCGATTGGCTCGTTTGCGCCTGCAGCGCCTGCAGACTCGTCGCGCCCGTCACGTCGGTGTTGCCGCCCAGACCCAGCACGAGGCAGGTCAGCGAGGCGGCGATCAGCAGCGCGCCGATCAGATCGAAGCGCCCCTTGCTGATCGGGTGCTGCACGCCGCGCAGGGCGAAGACCATCAGCACAAAGGCGAAGATGCCCATCGGCACGTTCAGCCAGAAGAGCGTGCGCCAATCCGGCGCGGGCAGCGCCAAGCCCAGCCCTGCCAGCCCTTGCCGAATTGCCTCGCCGTTCTGCTGAAAAAAGCCGACCATCACGCCGCCATACAGGTGACCCAGCACCCAGCCAAGCGTATCCATCGCGCCCACGAAGCCGACCGCCGCCGCGCGCCGTTCGGGCGGGTACAGGTCTGCCACCAGCGCGAGGCTGACCGGCACGACCGCGCCCGCGCCCAGCGCCTGAATCACGCGCCCGATGATGACGGCGAGCAGAGTCAGCTGGCTCAGGTCGGGGCGCTGACCGAGATAGCGCCGCGCGATGTCGTTGAGCAGCGCCGTCGGGAACAAGTGCGCCGTCGCCACCCACCACGAGCCGATGATGAACAGCCCAAGGCAGACCAAAAAGGCGCTGCGCCTGCCCACCATGTCCGAGAAGCGCCCCATCAGCGCCATGCTGACCGTGTAAGCCAGCAGGTAGCCCGTCACCAGCCACGCCGCCGTGCCGAGATTGGTATCGATGGGAATGTTCAGGCGGATCAGCACCTCCGGCAGGATGGCGGAGATGATGGTCAGGTCGATGGAGCCGACGAAGACCGGCACCAGCACCAGCGCGATGATCAGCCAGCGACGGCGCTCGCTCAGGTGCGCATTGATCGGTTTCTCGTCAAGGCGGGGCGCGCTGGGCGCCTCTACAAGGATGTTGGTCATGGTGTTTGGGTCACCTCAGGCGTGCTGCGACTGGGCAAGGTCGGGAGGGCGTCGGGCGCGCCCAACAGACTGGGCGTGACGGTCGGCGCGGACTCGGCTTGTGGCACTTCCACGCTGATCGAACGATCATCGTAGTCAAAAAGTTCCATGATCCACGTGGTCGGCTCTGGGTGTTGCTCGCTGACCGTCTCAGGCTGCACGAGGACGATGCGCTCCACGCGCCCGTTCGCCACGTTCAGGTAGATATCGGCGTTGGCGACGCCCGTGCCGCGAATCAGGTTGACGGTCACTGCGCTGATATCGGCGACGCTCGCCGTCCCGCTGATGTGATGGACGCGCACGCCGAATAAATCGACCTCGCCGCGATAAGTCAGATCGGTCAGGGCGTTAAGGGCGTACTTGATGCCCAGCTCGCCGCGAATGAGCTGATCGGCGTTGAAGCCGGGCGAGAACTGCATATTCAGCCAGCGGTTAGCGGTCAGCAGGATGTGCTTCATGTACTGCTGCTCGCCGACGGCGACGATGTCGATCTGACCGGCGACGCCGCCTACTGCCGCGTTCACTCTGGCGCTGACTTTATCCGGCGCCACGTAGACGCCATCGGCGCTGCTGAAGGCGATCAGGTTGGCATCGTCAATGAAGGCGGGCGCGCCGGTCAGTTGGAGTTTGAAGCGCAGCGCGCTGACCGCTTGGATATCGGCGGCGGCGGCGCTGAGCAAGGCGCGCGGATCGGGCGGCGGCGTGGGCGAGGCGGCGGGCGCGCCGCACGCCGCAAGCGCGAAACATATCAGCACGAGGGCAACTCGTAGGCTGTGCATGAGATTCCTCATCTATTTCGTGAGTTTCTTCACTGTTGGAAGTATAGCACAAATGCCCGCCCAGACCTGCCCTTGACGGCGCGCTGCAAATCGGCTACGATTATGAATGCCACACGGGCGCGTAGCTCAGCTGGGAGAGCGCTACAATCGCACTGTAGAGGTCAGGGGTTCGAATCCCCTCAGGTCCACCAGAAGCGGTACAATCCGAACATTCGGGAACAGCGGCATCAGCGCCGCTGTTTTCGTTTCTCTCAGTGCCTTCCGAATTTACCTCCCGCTTGACCCGATCTGTCAGTCGTTTCAGATAGGCGAAGGGGGAAAGCAAATCCATCCTCACAATGTGTCCAGCACGGTCCACAACGATCTTGTCAACCATCTCGCGCAGTGCATCTCGTTGACTGCACTGCTCAAGATTATTATACAGTATACCCACTTTTGCGATGATTGTCAGAGCCGCATCCAAATCCGCGATATGCGCTTCATGCTGGCGGTTCAACGATGCCAAACTGGACTGGATTGTTCTGCGCTTGTCCAACCATTCCTCCCAGAGGGCATCCCATACATGATCGGTGATTTTGCCCGCCGCATACAGACGAGCAGCTCTGGCTTCTTCTTCGTCGACAGCTTTTAAGGCTGCTTCTAGTTCCTGCTGTTCACTGGGGCGCAAGTGTCCCAGCTTCTCAGCAATCTCCTGCGTGTAGGCGTCTCGAATGACCGGCATTAATTCAGGATCAACCTGAATTTCACGCATCATCTCAGCAACGTGTCCATCAATGATTTCGCAACGGATGTTGACATCGCTGCTCCACACGCAGTAATAAGCGGTGCCACCGCCCTTACGACTGGCGTTCGATGTGGAACCGGTCAGTTTGACCAGTTTTCCAGTATTGTCATCCTGGATATAGACCAGCCCTTTCAACAAGTAGGTATGACGACGGCTGGCAATCCGATGGCGATCTCGACGTGCCAGTATTTCGAGACCGCGTTCAAATTCTTCCGTGGTTACCAACGGCTTCCAGTTTCCTCGCACGGTTTTGGGAGGGATGCCCGCTCGTTCGCTCACCACCCAACCGGCATAGAACCAGTTATGGAAGCGCTTGGACAACGTATTGGTCGCAGGTTTGCGGCGATTGTTCTTGATTTCAACAAAGGGACGACCAGTCCGATAGCGAAAACCCCGTGCATGCAGCTCCTCGCAAATCTCGCCCAATGTATAGCGATCGGTGAGCAGTAAATCCCATGCCAGTCGCCACACCTTGAACTGCTCTGGATCAGGTTCAATCCAGCGTTCGTAACGTCCCATACGCGAGCGCGAAGGATCATCGGCTTTACGTTCGGCGTTCCGATAACCGTCGGGCGCAAGTGTGGCATACCCACCATTACGGAACTTAGCGTGTATCCCGCCACGCACTCGTTCGCCCAGCTTGAGTGATTCCCGCCGAGCCAAGGTAAAAGAAATGGCAATGAGCAAGCGGTCATCGGCATCAATGGGATCAAGATCAGGATAGTCAGCAAAACGCACAGCAACACCCAGATGATGAAGCTCATCAATCGCGGTCAGCGCCTCAGTGTCATTACGACCAAAGCGTTCGGCGTTCTCGACCGCGACATGCGAGAATTTGCCAGCACGCGCATCATCCAGCAGGCGTTGATACCCAGCACGATTGGAAGTGCGTCCGCTCATCACATCGGTGTATTCACCTATAACCGACAGGTCAGATTGTTCCAACAGCGCCCGATTAATGTTAAATCGCTGGCGATCCTGTGACATGGTAGGGTTTTGGGCCTCTTCACTGCTTGTGCGCAGGTAGATTGCCCAACCAGGTTTGGGCGGCAGTCGCTTGCCATTCCGACGATTCATCATGCTTCCTTCACGAGTACTGCCTTACTGACTTTAAGATACACCAGAACGTCGGGTTTGTGTTTTTTGCGCGTGCCTGCCAGCCTGTGGTTTGTCATCGATGGGGTCTGGACGTGGCGCTTTGCCCTGACCATCATCCTGACCTTTCACCAGAATTTCA
>CALKXH010000051.1 GCA_938005675.1 uncultured Anaerolineae bacterium | reverse complement strand
GTGGCGGCGTGCGTGCAGCGCACATCGTTCGCCTCGATCTCCAGACCGGGGATCGAGTCGGCGCGCGCATCGGGGCTCAGCACGAGGTTGCGGTTGGCTTGGAAGCCGTCGGTCTTCTGAGCGTGCGGCAGCACCTTGATCATACCCTGCCAGACTGTGCGCGCCTCGTCTTTGAGGGCGCCCTTGAAGAGCAGGTCGCTAGTGGTGTGCGGCGCGTTGTGATTCTGCTGCGTATCGTGGTCGAAGAACTGGTGACCGTCGGCGAAGAACAGCCCGGACATACGCCCGAAGGCGCCCTCGCCATCCAGCTCGATCTCGGCGAACTGTTTGACGAAACGCCCGCCCATCGTGCCGATGATCCAATCCAGCTGAGCGCCCGCCGCCACGCGCGCCCGCTCATGGCGGATGTCGTTGGCGTTGGCTGCCCAGTCTTGCAGCGCCACGTAGCGCAAGTTGGCGCGCTCGCCGAGGATCAGCTCGGTCATGCCGACGTAGGCGAACTGCTCAGGCGCCTCAGCCGAGAGATACTCGTGCAGGTAGGTGACTTGCGCGCCTTCCTCCAGCACCACCAAGACGTGACCGAGCGATAAGCCGCTGGTAGTGTTGTAGAAGACGCTGTGCAGCGGCAGCTCCACGAGCGTGCCGCGCGGCACGTACAGGAACACGCCGTGCGTCCAGAGGGCGGCGTGCATGGCGGCGAACTTATCCTCGCTGGGATGCACGGCGGTGGTCATCAGGTGCTTGCGCAGGAGCGCCTCATGCTCGCGAGCGGCGCTCTCGAAGTCGCAGAAGATGACGCCCTGCGCCTTGAGCGCCTCGTTCAGTTGGCTGTGGACGATCTTGCCGTCCACGGCGGCGATTAAGCCGCCTTGCGCCTCGCCGATCAGCGGTGCGAGGTTCTCAGCGGGAATCGCCTCGATGCCCGCTGCGCCCCCGTCGACGATTTTGCCCGCCTGCTCCCAGCGGATGGTGGTGTAATCGGTGCGCCGCCACGCCTCGCTCTGCAGCGAGGGCATGTTCAGCGTATCGTAGAGCTCCCAAGCGGTCAGGCGGGCATTGAGCAGCCAAGCGGGCTCGTTTTTGGCGGCGCTGAGCTGCTCGACCATCTCCCGCGTCAGCTTGGGCGCGATCAGTTTATTGCGAGTGCGTAAGGTCACGGTTCAACTTTCTCCGTGTCAGTCAAGATGCTCTGTCATCTCAATCAGAAGGCGGACTATGCGCCGCCTTCTGTTGCTTGGATGCTTAGGTCAGGGCGGCTCAGCCGACCGAGCCTTCCATCTGCAGCTGGACGAGGCGGTAGAGTTCGATGCTGTACTCCGCAGGCAGCTCCTTCGCCACCGGCTCGATGAAGCCGCTGACGATCATGGCGTTGGCGGTATCCTCATCGATCCCGCGCGACATCATGTAGAAGAGCTGCTCTTCATTGACCTTGCTCACCGACGCCTCATGCCCGATGGTGACGTCTTTCTCGTCAATTTCGATGGAGGGGTAAGTGTCGGTGCGGCTCAGCTCATCCATCAGCAGCGCGTCGCAGACCACGTTGGACTTGCTGCCGACTGCGCCCTCGTTGACCTTCAGCAAGCCGCGATAGCTGCTGCGCCCGCCGTGCATCGAGATGGATTTGCTGATGATCTGGCTGGTGGTGCGCGGCGCGGCGTGGATGATCTTGGCGCCGGCGTCCTGATGCTGCCCCTTGCCGGCGAAGGCGACCGATAGCACCTCGCCGTGCGCGCCCGGCTCAACGAGGTAGACGGCGGGATACTTCATGGTCAGCTTGGAGTTGTGGACGATGAAGCCCTGCGAGACAAAGTTGCCCGTCCCCTCCACTTCGATGTCCCACGTCGGGACAGGCTCGGAGGCTTCCGAGCGCGCGACCGTCGCCACATCGAGCTGCTCGCTCAGGACGATGTTGGAGCGCCCAATCTGGCGCTTCGTGCGCAGCTTGGGCGGCGCGCAACGCGCGACCTTTTCGCGCAGCGCCGAGCTGATGTGCGGCAGCAGGCGCGCATCGAAGGGCGCTTCGAGGCGATAAGCGCCGTGTGCCGTCACGTGGTTGCCCATGATCACAACTTGGCGCGGCTGATCGAACTCCGCGTACAGACGAGTCGGGATGCCCAGCGTGGTCAGCACATCCGCCATATCCTGCAGCAGGGCGCGGTTGCTGGACTTCCAGCTGAAGCGGCGCTTGCCGCTGATGACCGCGCCGTTGGCATCGAGGTAGCCCGCCACGAACGCCAAACGCTGCGATTCGGGCAGTGAGTAGACCCAACTCGGCACGCGCTTCTCGCCTGCCTTGCCCGTGAAGCCGTTCAGGATGAAGAACTCAGCCAGTTCCTCTCCCCTCCACGCCAGATGAACGCCATCGGCGCGCTCGGTTGGCTCTGCTTCAACGATGGCGCTGAGCGCCCCGACCAGTCGCCCTCGCGTCCGATCCGAGCGAGGCGTTGAAAAGCCGACTTCGGCGAAGCGGAGCGCGTCGGGCGTCGGCTCGGTTATGACCTCAAGGTTGCCATCGCCCAGCCAGTAGCCGAACAGCCACATGATGTCGTCGGTCGTGTGCTCAGGCACGTGCAAGCGCGACTGGCGCTGGCGCTCCATGATCAAGTCGTCATCGTACTGGTCAGACGCCTCGAACTGAGTCAGCAAGGAGGGCATCTTCAAGCGATAGGGCACGCCGTAGTCGAGAGAGGTGAGCGGGATCAGGGTTTTCTTGAGGCTATCGGCGCGCACATAGCCCAGACGGTAGCGTCCGAGCGCCTTGGGCGTCTTCGGATCGTAGACGTAGGAGTAGAACGGATGGTTAGCAGTGACGCGCAGACGCCGCCCGCCCGCCGAGACCTCATGGACGGGCTGGTAGCCGGAGAAGCGCTTGGCGAGCACCTTGCGGAAGCACAACTGCTGATTGTGCTCATCCCAAGAGAGCACCAAGTCGCCCACGTTGACCTGCTCAATCGGCTTGACGCCTTCGGGCGTGGTCACGGTTGAGCCCTCTGCCAAGCAACCGATGTTGCAGTCCACCCATTCCATAACTGCATCTTGATAGGCGATGGCGCGCTTGGTGACCAAGTTGTAGACGTTGTTAGACCAGTTCTGGATGGTGGTGTAGCGAGCGCGCCCGCCCCGCTTGACGATGATCTCGACCACTGCGCTGTGCAGGCTATCTGAGCTGTAGGTTGGCGCGGTGCAGTTATGCACAGCAAAGCCCTTCACGACGTAGGCATTCGGGGCGTGAGTCAGCTCGAAGTTATAGACTGGACCTTCGTAGGGCTGGTGGCTGATCTTCTTGATCGGCACGAGGAAATGATCCTGCGCGCGGCGCACCTCGCTCTGCTGCTCATCGGGCGAGTAGTACAAGATGTACTGATCGCGCCGCGTGATGGTGCGCCCTTGAACGGTATCCTTGCCGCCCTTGCGCACGTTGATGGTGGCGTAATAGCCCTGCCGCGCCAAGAGTTCCTGCAGTTGCCATGCCAACGCTTGTGATGCGGTCGAGGCGCGCCTCATCAGGTGCTTGCGCTTGCGGTAGACGCTGCCATCGCCCTTGAAGTACGTCTCCAGCAGATGCGCTTGGCGCTCAACGGGTTGCTCCATCACCGCCTTGCTGAGCTGCTTGGTCGCCGCGCCCTTGCCGCAATGCTCAAGGCACAAATCCATCAGCGCCTGCGAGTAGACGCGCACCTCGATGCTGTGGCGGCTCTTCTGGGCGATCTCCATCGCCGTCTTGCCCACCACGCGCTCGATCAGCGCCTTGACCTCGTCAAGGCTCTCGCGCTCCGCCTCGTTGAAGCTGAAAGCGACCACAGGCTGCTTGAGCGTCTTGTGGAGGTAGGCGGAGCCCGCGGCGAGGTAGTAGCCCAGCAGGCGCATCACATCGACGCTCAGGCGCGGGTCGGGGCGTGTGAGCTTGGCGATTGGGAAGACGAGGAAATCGCCCTCTTGCAGCTCGCCCGCTGCCACGAATTGCGGCGTCGTGCGCTGCAGCAGCTCGCTATCGACCTCCGCCTTCCAGTTCGGACGGCGGGTGTTGCGCTTGACGCGCACTGTCTCGCGCTTGACGGCTAAAACCGGATGCTCAGGCGTCAGGCGGAAGGTGTTGGCAGCTGAGAGCGGCTGAATGACCACCAAGTTGCCCTTGAACGGGCGCGCCCGCACGCTCTCGACCACGCCTTGGCAGCCGTCGCTGTTCAGGACGGCATCGCCGGGCTTGACCGCCTCAATGTTGACCCAGCGGTCGCCCAAGCTGACCTGCTCGCCGGGCGGCAGGCAGCCTTCGACGTAATGCACCGACGCGCCCTCATCCACGATGATCAGAGTGCGCTCGAACTGACCCATGTTCGCTGTATTGATGCGGAAATACGCCTGCAAGGGCATCTCCACGTGCACGCCCTTCGGCACGTAGATGAACGAGCCGCCCGACCAAACTGCGCTGTTGAGCGCCGCGAACTTGTTATCGGTCGGCGGGATGACCGTCGCCCAATATTCGCGGAACAGATCGGGATGCTCGCGCAGCGCGCTGTCGGTATCGAGGAAGATCACGCCCTTTTCTTCCAAGTCCTTGCGGATGGAGTGGTAGATCACCTCCGACTCGAACTGAGCGCCGGCGCCGGCCAAGAATTTCTGCTCTGCCTCCGGGATGCCCAACCGATCAAAGGTGTACTTGATCTCCTCAGGCACCTCATCCCACGAGCGCTGCTGCCGATCCGTCGGGCGCACGTAGTAGTGGATGTCGTTGAAATCGATGCCGCTCAGGTCGCCGCCCCACGTGGGCATCGGCTTGCGATAGAAAATCTCCAGCGAGCGCAGGCGGAAGTCGCGCATCCACTGCGGCTCGCCCTTCATCTCGCTGATGGCGGCGACCACTTCGCGGCTCAAGCCCTTCTCCGCCTTGAAGACGTAGCGCTCGGGCACGTGGAAGCCGTACTTTTCGTCGTAATCCTGCTTCAGCTCAGCCAGCTGCTGGCTCGGATCAGGCTGTGTGACTTGCTCACTCATCGGATACCCTTCCCAACCTACTCTTTTGACGATTGATCAGGCAGTGGCGTACTTTTCCGCCACCCAGTCGTAACCCTCTTGCTGGATTCGCTCAGCCAGCTCGAAGCCGCCCTCTTCCACGATGCGCCCATCGTACATCACATGCACGAACTGCGGCTTGATGTAGTTCAGGAACTGCTCGTAGTGCGTGATGACCAAGACGCCCAAGTTCGGTCCGATCAGATTGTTGATGCCCTCCGCCACCACGCGCAGCGCGTCGATGTCCAGACCGCTGTCGGTCTCATCGAGGATGGCGATCTTCGGCTCTAGAGTGGCGAGCTGCAAAATCTCGGCGCGCTTTTTCTCGCCGCCGCTGAAGCCGTCGTTCAAATAGCGCCCGGCGAAGCTCGGATCGACCTTGAGCGCCTGCATCTTGCTCATCAGCAGACGGCGGAACTCCTGAATGCTGATGCCCTTATCCTCAGGGTTCACCGCCTTGCGCCGCGCGTTGATAGCAGCCCGTAGAAAGTTCGCCAAAGTCACGCCCGGCACTGCCACAGGATACTGGAAGGCGAGGAAGAGACCCGCGCGACTGCGCTCATCTGCCTCCATTTCCAGCACGTCTTGCCCGTCGAAAATGATCTGCCCCGCATCAACGGTGTAGGCAGGATGCCCCATCAGGGCGTAGGCGAGCGTGCTTTTGCCGGAGCCGTTGCGCCCCATCAGAGCGTGGACTTCGCCTTGCCGCACGGTCAGGTTCACGCCTTTCAAAATCGGCTTGCCGTCAATGCTGACGTGCAAATCACGAATCTCTAGAACAGCGGTCATTGGGCGGAATGCCTCCTCATGTGTTAATCCAATTGAAGGGAGATGTTCGGCATGGTGAGAGTATAGCAGATTGGCAAAAAAGTGTCAATTAAAAAGATAAATATAAGGAAAATTCGCGGCAAGGCGCAGCAAGGTAAAATCAGCCTGCTTGACAGATCGCCCAGAGCGATTTAGCATAGCGGGCAAGGATGATCAGTTCTGCGCTGCACACATTGCTTTGAACAAACCACTTATCGCAGCAGTGAGGAAGCCACTTCCGCTGCTACGCTAAGGCGACCTTTACAGGACAAGCGCTGGGGAACGGGGCGTATGGGAACAACACTGCGCAGTCCAGCTGTGCGAGCTGTGCTGCTTTACGAGGATAGATTCTTATTGGTGCAACATCACAATCACCTGCCGGAGACCATCGGCAAGTGGGGCTTGCCGGGCGGGCGCGTCGAGGCGAGCGACCCAAACCTCGAGGCGGCGCTACACCGCGAACTCTACGAGGAATTCGCCATGACTGCCGAGATCATCGGCTTCGTGGCGATGTACACCTACCGCCAGCGCGCTCATCATATTTACTTCGCCCGTCCGTGCCACCTGAACTTCAAGATCAATCCCAACGAAATCTTGAACATCACCTGGTGGACGCTCGCCGAGGTGATGCAGTGCCACGCCAAAGGCAAGCTGCACACAGGCTTTGAGCTGGCAGCCATCCGCGCCAGCCTCGTCCGCTACGGCGATCACATCCGCAGCGGCACTGCCTAGCTGCTGCTCATCCGCCGCAACGCTGTTTTGTAGTCCGCACTTGGAGAGCGCATGTCACACGATTTTCTGTTTCGCGGCGACCTCGCCGACCTCGACCCCGATCTCGCCGATCTGATCAATCTTGAGGCGGCGCGGCAGCGTCGCCGCTTGATCATGATCCCGTCTGAGTCCACTGTGCCGTACGCCGTGCGTCAAGCCCTGACCTCGCACTATCACAACTTGTACACTGAGGGCTATCCGCCTGAAGAGATGCGCACAATGTCTGAGGCGGCGCTGCTGGACTTCGATCTGCACCTCGCCACCTTCCGTCGCTACGGCGATCCGCGCTACTACAAAGGCACGGAGTTCGCCAATCTGGTGGAGGCATTGGCGCGGCGACGCTGCGCCGAGCTGTTTGCTGCCAACGGGCTGAGCGCCGATCAGCTCTACGTGAATGTGCAGCCGCTCAGCGGCGCGCCCGCCAATAGCGCCGTCTACACCGCTCTGCTCACGCCCGGCGACACGATCATGGGCATGGACTTGCTGCACGGCGGTCACTTGACGCACGGCAGTCCTGCTGCGCGCAGCGGCAAGCAGTACAACGCCGTCTTCTACGGCGTGCATCCGCAGACTGAGCGGATCGACTATGACGCCGCACACACCACAGCCTTGCAGCAGCGCCCAAAGATCATCATCGGCGGCTACTCATCCTACCCTTGGGCGCCCGACTGGCACAGACTCCGCCAAATTGCTGATGCTTGCGGCGCGCTGCTCATGGCGGATATCGCGCACGTGGCGGGACTGGTGGCGGCGGGCGTCTATCCCTCGCCCGTCGGCATCGCCGATATCGTCACCTTCACCACGCATAAGACCTTGGGCGGTCCGCGCGGTGCCGTGATCATCACCCATCGCGCCGACCTCGCCAAGAAGCTGGATCGCGGCGTCTTTCCGGGCGAGCAGGGCGGCGCGCACATGAACAGCATCGCGGCATTGGCGGTGGCGCTCAAGTTGGCGCGCACTGAGCAATTCAAGGCGCTGCAAGCGCAGACGGTCAAAAATGCCGCTCGCCTCGCCGAGAAATTGGGCGAACACGGCTTGCGCATCGTCTACGGCGGCACGGATACGCACTTGTTGGTGGTGGATGTCAGCGCGCTGCGCGGGGCAGATGGCACGCCGCTCAGCGGCGATATGGCGGCGCGCATCCTAGACTTGATCGGCATCACCTGCAATCGAAACACGATTCCGGGCGATACTTCGGCGGCGCGTCCGAGCGGCATACGGCTCGGCACACCATGGATTACGCAACGCGGCTTCCGCGAGCCTGAGATCGACCGACTCGCCTCGATCATCGCCCACAGCCTCAAGGCGATTCAGCCCTTCAGCTACGCCGGCAAAGGCGGCAAGGACGATCCGCGCGCCAAACTGCCCTTCGAGGCGCTGACCGATGCGCGGCACGCCGTCGCTGCGCTCTGCGATGAGGCGGGCATCGACTACGACCTGCCTGTGGTCGGGGCGCGCATGACCGAGAAAGGCGCCCAGCACATCTCGCTATGGGTCGACGAAATGGCGGAACACGGCGCGCTCTCGCTGAGCGTGCGCGGCGCCGCCGCCACCGACTTCCTGCGCGTGGCGCTCACCAGCAAGGTCTACGGGTTGTCAATCGGCGACTCTGAGCCGACCAGCCTGCTCGCTCAAGACGGCAAGCTGATCGCCAGCGGCGTTCTGGAGCGAGTCGGCGCGGAGACCTACCATCTGCACCTGAACGCGGAAGGCGGGCGGGCTGCCGCGTGGCTACAGGCGCTCTCCGATGGCTTCGTGAGCTACGATCCGCTCGATCTGCACGGCAAATTGGCAGGCGTGGTTGTGGTGAGCATCTTGGGCAAGCCCAGCCAGCCCATCGAGCTGCCAGTCGGGACTTTGGCAGGCTTCTACGCTCACAAGGATTACTTCGTGGGCGCGCGCGGCGAATGTCTGCCCGCCGAGCGCGGCGCGCCGCTGCCCGTCTTCAAATGGCACGAGCCGTCCGATCAGCCGCTCAAGCGCACGCCCCTCTACGACGTCCACAAGCGGCTCGGCGCCAAGATAGCGCCCTTCGGCGGCTACGAGATGCCGCTCTGGTACAAGAGCGTCAGCGCGGAACACGCCGCTGTGCGCACGGCGGCGGGCGTCTTCGATGTTTCGCACATGGGCGTCTGGGAGGTGTGCGGGCGCGGCGCGCTGCACTTCCTAGATCGTCTGACCACCAACGAGGTGCGCGCCCTGAAAGTCGGCGATGCGCATTACAGCTATCTGTTGGGCATCGATGGCGTGCCGCTCGATGACATCTACGTCTATCGGCTGGCTGAGGATCGCTTCATGTTGGTGGTGAACGCCAGCAACAACGATAAAGACTGGGCGTGGGTGAATGCCGTGCGGCGCGGCGAAGTCCAGATTGACCCGACTCGCCCCTACGCGCGCCTGCTGGACGATCCTGAAGACGTGATCCTGCGCGACTTGCGCGATCCCCAGCACGGCGAGGCGTGTCGCGTCGACATTGCTTTGCAGGGACAGGCGAGTCTCGGCATTTTGCAGGGCATGGCAGGCAGCGAGGCGGACAAAAAGCGCCTAGCGAGCATGGCGTGGTCGACGGTGGGGCATTTTCAGCTGGGCGACTTCGATCTGATCATCTCGCGGACGGGCTACACGGGCGAGCGGGTGGCTTTTGAGCTGTTCGTGCATCCGCAGCGGGCGGCAGCGCTCTTCGAGGCGCTGATCGCCGCCGGCGCCCAGCCCTGCGGACTCGCCAGCCGCGATAGCACGCGCATCGAGGCGGGCTTGCCGCTCTACGGGCACGAGCTGGGCGGCTTGCACGCCTTCACGCCGGGCGATGCTGGCTTCGGCAGCTACGTCAAGCTCTGGAAGCCGTTCTTCATCGGCAAGCTCGCCTACCTAGAGCGCGAGCGCAAGCGCGATGCGGTCATCGTGCGCTTTCGGATGCAACACAAGGGCGTGCGTCCGCCGCAGCCCGGCGCCGCCGTGCTGGATCGGCGTGGCAGCGTGATCGGCATGGTCACCTCGTGCAGCATCGATTCAGAGGGCTATCAATGCGGGCAGGCGTACGTCAAGGAGGCGTTCAGCGCGCCTGAGACGCCGCTTTTGATCCTGAACATCGGCAAGGAGGCGACTCTGCCCGCCAGCGTGGCGCTAGGCGACCGTCTGCCCGTGCCAGATGCGGCAATCGTGCTGACGCGCTTCCCCGCTAAGAAGAAGTAGGCTAAGTGAGCGCCGCGATCTGGTTGCGATGGCGCTCAGCCAGCTGGCGATAGACGACGTGCGCCTCAGCTTGCGGCGTGAACGCCTGACAGGGCGATTGCATGGCGCCGAAGGCTGAGGCGAGGTCAGGGAAGATGCCCAGCAGCGCCGCGGCGTACATGGCTGCGCCGCGCAAAGCGCCGCTGGCGCTATCGTAAGCGACCACCTCCACGTTGAGCATATCTGCCATCATCTGTGCCAAGAGCGGGCTGCGCGCGCCGCCGCCGCTCAGGCGCAAGGGCGGCGCGAAAGGCGGCAGAAAAGCGTAGCAATGCGCCGCCGCCAGCGCCACGCCCTCATAGACCGCGCGCAAGAGGTGCGCCCGCGTGTGCAGCAGCGAGACGCCTGAGAATTGCGCCCGCGCGCCCGTCAAGAGGTAAGGCGCGCGCTCGCCTGAAGGCGCGAGGAACGGCAAATACAGCACGCCCTCCGCGCCGATAGGCACGCGCTCCAGCTCCGCCTCCAGCCCAGGCGTGCCGATGGCGCCCTGCGGCTGTGCCACCTCAGGATAGAGCAACTGCACCCAGAACTCGATGTTCGGCGTCGCCAACATGGTCGGGATGAAGCGGATGTAGCCGCTCTGCGAGGGGATGTAGGTCGTGCCGCCGATCAGCTCGCCCTCAGGCTGCTCCAGCTCGGCAAGGCTGACCTGATGCACGCCCGCCGTCCCGAAGACGCTGCAGGCAGCGTTCGGCGCGCCGCCGCTCACGCTGATCAGCTCGGCGACCACGTCAAAGGGCGCCAAGACAACGGGCAAAGCGCTCGGCAAGCCTAGAGTCTCAGCCATCTCGCGGCGCAATGGCGCGAGGCACTCTTGTGGCGGGCGGATGGGCGGCACTTTCTCGGTCAGCGCGCTCAGCCCTAGCAGCTCTAGCAGGTGCGGCTCAAATTGACGCGTCTGCAGGTTCAAGTAAGTGTGGCTAGCATCGCTTTGATCAGTGATCGCCTCGCCCGTCAGCTGGAAGAAGAGCCAATCCTTAGCGAAGAAGACGCGCCACGTCTCATCGAGAGCGAATGGCTCATTCTCAAGCAACCAAGCCAGTTGGGCTGTCTGATGGGAGGCGGAGATCGCCGTTCCTGTGTAGCGCGCGACCAGCGCCGCGCGTCCGTCGGCTTGCCAACGGCGCAGGATCGGCACGGCGCGCGCATCCTGCCAGAGGATGGCGGGGCGCACCGAGCTGCCGTCGGCGCGCAGCAAGCGCGTGCCATCGCCCTGCGCCGTGATAGCCAGCGCGCGATAAGCTTGCGGCGGCAAGTCCGCCGCGCGGATGCACTCAGCGAGGCAGGCGAGGGCAGCCTCCTGCAAGGCGGACAAATCTTGCTCGCACCAAGCGGGCTGCGGGCGCTGCAGCGGACAAGGGCGCGAGGCGCGCGCCAAACGTCTGCCCTGCAGATCGAAAATGGCTGCCTTGACGTGACTAGTGCCTAAATCTATTGCGATAAAGCTCTCTAGTGCGTTCAAAAGATCATCAGCCGTTGGCTAAGCCAGCACAGCAGCACTAATCTTACCAGCACAGCCTGAGGCGGGCAACAGGACGGGGCGACATCGCGCTTAGAAAATCTGTGCTATACTTACCTCAGAGATCAGTTCGTGCGTCTGAGGGAGTGTCATGAGCGACCGACTTGCCGACTCAGCTGAGCGCGAAGCCGCCGCACAGCGCGCCGCCGAGCTGCGCCGCTTGATTCACGAGCACAACCATCGCTATTTCGTGCTGGGCGCGCCGACCATCAGCGATGCCGAGTACGATCAGCTCTTCGATGAACTCGACGCCATTGAGAAACGCTATCCTGAGCTGATCACGCCCGACTCGCCCACGCAACGGGTCGGCAGCGATCTGGACGAGCGCCTGCCTAAGGTGACTCATCCCGCGCCGATGCTCAGCCTCGCCAAAGCCTACACGCCTGAGGAGCTGCGCGCGTGGCAAGCTCGCCTCGAACGGCTGCTGGATACGCGCGCCGCCTTCGCCTACACGGTCGAGCCGAAGTTCGATGGCGTCTCGGTCGCCCTGACCTACACCGATGGCATCTTGACGTTGGGCGCCACGCGCGGCGATGGCTACATCGGCGACGACGTCACGCCCGCCGTGCGCACCATCCGCAACTTGCCACAGCGCCTGCCCGCCCGCCCCGATGCGCCCGCCGTGCCGCATCGCTTGGTGGTGCGCGGCGAGGTGGTCATCCACAAGGACGATTTCAAGGCGTTTCAGGCGCGGATGCAAGCTGAGCAGCCCGAAGGCGCCGCCAAGTTCGTCAATGCGCGCAACACCGCCTCAGGCGCCCTCAAACAGCTCGATCCGCGCGTCGCCGCCTCCCGCCCGCTGACCTGCTACGCCTTCGGCATCGTAGACGCCTCAGAGGAGCTGGGCGAGCGCCTGCCGCGCAATCAGTATGCCGTGCTGGAGTACTTAGGCGCGCTCGGCTTCCTGACCAGCCACATCGCCCGCCGCTTCGAGAGCCTCGACGAGGTGATCGCCTACGTGCAGGACTTCGAGGCGCATCGCCACGACCTGCCCTTCGAGATCGACGGCATGGTCATCAAAGTGGACGATGCTGCCCTCTACAACGCGCTGGGCATCGTCGGCAAGAATCCGCGCGGCGCCATCGCCTATAAGTTCCCGCCTGAGGAGGTCGTCACGCGCCTCATCAACGTCACCTTCAACGTCGGGCGGACGGGCATGATCGTGCCGAGCGCCGAACTGGCGCCCGTCTTCGTCAGCGGGGCGACCATCCGCCAAGCCACCCTGAACAACTTTGACGACATCGCCCGCAAAGACGTGCGCATCGGCGATTACGTGCGTCTGAAGCGCGCCGGGGAGGTCATCCCGTTCGTGATCGGCGCGATCCCTGAGCGGCGCGACGGCACAGAGCAGATCATCGCGCCGCCTGAGCGCTGTCCGTTCTGCGGAGCGCCCGTCGTGCGCGCCGAGGGCGAGATCGCCTACTATTGTAGCAACCCCGACTGTCCTGAGCGGCGGGCGCGCCAATTGGAGTATTTCGTCGGGCGCGGGCAGATGGATATCGAGGGCTTGGCGGAGCGCGGTGTGCGCCAACTGATCGAAGCGGGCTTGGTGCGCGATGAAGCCGATCTCTTCGCCCTGAAAGCCGAGCAGCTTGAGCCGCTTGAAGGCTACGGCGCACAAAAGATCAAGAATCTGTTGGCGAGCCTTGAAGCGGCGAAGAGTCGCCCGTTAGATCGGGTGATCGCGGCGCTGGGCATCCCCGGCGTCGGCTTGACGGTGGCGCGCCTGCTCCTGAAGCACTTCCCAAGCCTGGAGGCGCTTCAAAGCGCCACCCTCGAGCAGCTAGACGCCATTCATGGCATTGGCGAGGCATTGGCGCGGACAGTGGTGGCGTGGTTCGCTGAGCCGCGCAATCGCGCCCTGCTAGAGAAGCTGCGCGCCAACGGCGTGCAGATGGCGCCGCTGGAGAGCGCAACGCCGCGCTCAGACGCGCTGAGCGGCTTGACCTTCGTATTGACGGGCAGCCTGCCGACCCTGACTCGGGATGAGGCGGCGGCGCTGATCGAGGCGCACGGCGGCAAGGTCGCCAGCAGCGTGAGCAAGAAGACTAGCTATGTGGTGGCGGGCGAGGCAGCCGGCAGCAAGCTTGAGAAAGCGCAAGCGTTGGGCATTCCAGTCTTGGATGAGGCAGGCTTGCAGGCGCTGATCGCCGAGCGCTCAGCTCTGCGGCAAGACTAGAGGCGGCACTTCGGCGTT
>CALKXH010000050.1 GCA_938005675.1 uncultured Anaerolineae bacterium | reverse complement strand
CCACCATACCACGCCGATCACCCCGCACGTCAGCAGACCTGCGCTGCTGGCGGGCAACGCCAACAGGCAGATGAAGGTCAGCAAGATAGCGAGCCGCCAGCCCAGTTCCAGACGCACTGCCGCCAGAACGCCAATCACGGTCAGCAGGATGACGTACGGCGTCGAGACGAGCAACCCCCAAGACCAGCCAATTAGCCAGCGCGCGCTGAAAACCAAGCTCGCCAGCACGATTAGGCTGAACCAGAATAAACGGGGCGATTCTGTAGCGAAAAGTTGGCGCGCAAAGAGGGCAAGCGCCCCAAAAATCAGCCACAACAGCCCGATGCTCATCAGCATCTCAGCGCGCGGGTCATAGCGGAACACAAGCGTGTTGAGCGCCGTCAGCAAGCGCGGCACTATCAGATTGTGACCAGTATAGTTCACGGTCAAGTCTTGCCATGTGAGCTTGCCCTGCGCAGTTTTGATGGCAATGCCGCTGTTCATCAGCTCATGCCACTCGTCCGAGACAGGCGTGGCATTGGCGTAGTTAGCGACTGAAGCAAGCATCAGCACAAGATAAAAGAGGAGCACTGCGATGGCAATCGCTTTCAACCACAGCGGCGCGCGTCTGCGCTTCATCTGGTCGCTCCTTCAGCAGAACTCATCAATTTGTAAGGCGCTTTCTCGGATTTACCCAGCAGACTAAGCCGCCTGCGAATTTCACGGTTTGCGCGCCACGAGGAAGGTCTGTTTGCCCATCAGCCATTGCACGGGGCGAACCTGCAAATACAACCACACCAGCCAAGGCGCGCGTGGCAAGCGGCTGCGCGTGGTATAGGGCAGGAAGCGCACGCGCATATACTCAATCGGCATATCCACCAGTTCAAGCGCCTCCGCCAACGTGTAGTGCGTCAGTGGCAAGAGGTGATCGATGAAGTCCCAGTAGGCGCCCTTGAGCAAGCGAATGTTGGGCTGCAAGATCAGCAACTTGCCGCCGCGCTTCAACACGCGCCGAATCTCAGCAAGCGTTGCCAAGAGCGCCTCTTTGTCAGGCAGATGTTCGAAGAAGTTGCTGACGAAGACCACATCCACGCTCTCGGCGGCGATCTCGGACATGGCGTGGCTGTAGGCGAGCACGACGCGCACTTCGGGCGCAGCAAAGTTGCGGATATCTTCGTTCAGATCGACCGCGATCTTGCTGCCCGCCTGAATGTTATTGATGAACTCGCAGTTGCCGGCAGCGAGATCGAGCACCGTCGCATTGATCGGCACAAAACGCTGAAAAAAGTGACGGCACAGGGCGCGCCATACGCCGTTGCGCGAGGCGTGTTCATCAGCGCCGAAACGCTGGCGGTAAATGCATTTCAGATGGGTTGAATCAAAAGCTTTCAAGCCAGCTCAACTCTCTCGGTTTTCGGGGGCAGCAGACTGAGCAACAAACGCCTGAAAGACTTCCCCCTCAGGGCGGCGCGTATCGTTGCGCACGAGCAGCCACTCGAACCAGACGGTCAGCAAGGTGTAGAGATAGCGGCTGCCCTGCTCGCGCAGCTTGAGCGACGACGTGCCAGCCGTGCGGTCTTGCCACGAAATCGGGACGATCTTATACGAGTAGCCGCGCACCATCGCCTTCAGCGGCAGCTCGATGGTCATGTTGAAGTGCGGCGAGACGAACGGACGGCAACCCTCGATCACGTTAGCGCGATAGCCCTTAAACGCGTTGGTCGTATCGTTCAAGCGGAAGCCGAACATCAGCTGAATGACAAAGTTGGCGATCCGATTGATGACGAGCTTGAAACGCGGATAGTTCACCAGCTTGCTGCCGCGAATGAAACGCGAGCCAAAAGCGCAATCGGCCTCATCGCGCAGGATGTAGTAGTACTTGACCACGTCGGCGGGCGCGTCGGAGGCATCCGCCATGTAGATCACGACGGCATCGCCTGTGAAGCTGTTCAAGCCGAGCGCCACAGCCCGCCCAAAGCCATTCTTGCCCGTGTTGCGCAGCACGCGCAAGCGCGGATCGCGCTCATGCTCTGCCGCCACAATTTCGTGCGTGCGGTCGCTGCTACCATCGTCGATCACGAGGATTTCGAAGTCGTGGATACCCGCCTGATCGAGGTGATCGCGCAATGCCGTGATCGTCTGCCCGATCACGCCCTCTTCGTTCCGCGCTGGAATGATTACCGAGAGTTTCATAAGTCCGCTCTACTAGTGAGTCGGTTTGATTGTACCCCGCTTTCCATCCAGTGCCATTACGCTGTGCTAACGATTCAATTGAAGTGATAAAGAGGCAGCTGAGCGCTTGATTTTGACTGGCTGCCGATCTACAATCGCCTCAAAGACTCGGTTTTCTCAGAATCAGGAGCTAAAAATGCCTTTTCAAGATGTTCATGACCTGAAAATGCACTATCTCGATCAGGGCGATCCCAACGGCGTCCCGATTGTCTTCATTCACGGCAATGTCTCTAGCAGCGTCTGGTGGCAGTATACCTTTGAGCGGCTCAGCGGCTCGGCATACCGACTGATCGCGCCCGATCTGCGCGGTCGCGGCGAGACCGAAGGCGCTGCCGATAACTGGACAATCGAGACGCTCGCCCACGATGTGCGCGGGCTAATCGAGGCGCTTGGGCTGGGCAGCGTGCATCTGGTCGGGCATTCGCTGGGCGCGCTGGTGGCTATTCAGTACGCACTCGACTATAAGCCCGACGTACGCAGTCTGTTCCTCCTAGCGCCCGGCTGGGTGGCTGGGGATATGCCCGCTGAAGTCGCCGATCCTGCCCGCATTCAGATGATGGTTCAGAATAAGGCGATCCTTAAGGCGGCGTTGCGCATGACGGCGGCTAATCACCCCGACGCGGGCTGGGATGTGCTGGAAAACGCCGCCTTACGCCAACAGGACGCCGCCAGCTACCGCACGCCCGTCGCGTTGAAGCAGTGGGCGGTCGCGACGCGCCTGCGCGAGCTGGAGGGCATCCCCACGACGGTGGCGCGCGGCATCAACGATAGCATCATCCCAGAATCGGTTGTGCTGGCTTCGGCGCAGGGCATTCCGCATGCCCGTTACGAGGTCATCCAAGGCGCCACCCACTCGCCAAACGTGGAAGTGCCGGATGCCTTTGTAGCGCTCTTGCGGGCGCATCTGGAGCGCGCCTAGCTCGGAGGCGGGCGATCAGCTCCCGCGCATTCATCCTTGCGGCAAGCGGAGCAGCTGATCGCTCTATCGTGCAGCAGAAACAGAAGCTTGTGTCAGGCTCATTCAACGTGGCTGGCTGAATTTTCAGTCTGTGTCTCATGCCGCATCTAACGACCCGCCTCAAACGCCTGCGCAACGCTCTTGAGCGCCAACGCGCCTACCAGTTGATGCGCACCGCTTCGATCATTTTGCGGCGCGATGGGCTGCCCGCTTTCGCGGAGCGGTTAGGTCGCTGGCTGCGCGGCGAGCGCCGCTACTACCGTCCGCTGGAGTGGCTCGCCTACCAGAAATACGCCCAGAGCGCCAAACTCAGCCCGACCGAACTCGCCGCCCAGCGCCAAGCGGCGCTTGCGTGGAGCTATCAGCCCACTTTCGGCATCCTGACCCCGCTCTACAACGTCCCTTTGCCCATTTTCCAGCAGACCGCCGCCGCCGTCACGGCGCAGAGCTATCCCAACTGGCGTTGGTACGTGGCGGATGCCAGCACCGACTCACAGCTCTCGGCTTACTTGCAGCAGTTGGCGGCAGCTGAGCCGCGCCTGTGCGCCATCCGCCTCGATCAAAACAGGGGCATCGCCGCTAACACGAACGCAGCGCTGCAATCCGCCACTGAAGAGTTCCTCGTCCTGCTCGATCACGACGATCTGTTAGCGCCAGAGGCACTCTTTGAGGTGGCGCGTTTTCTGCAGAGGCAGCCCCAAGCAGATTTGATCTACTCCGACTCCGACAAGGTGAACGCTAAGGGGCGCCATTTCGAGCCGTTCTTCAAGCCCGACTGGTCGCCTGAGTTGTTGCTGTGCGTCAATTACCTCGCTCATTTGAGCGTCTTGCGCCGCGAAGTTGCCTTACAGGTCGGGCAGTTCGATCCCGCCCTCGATGGCGCTCAGGATTGGGATTATTTCTTGCGCCTGAGCGAACAGACGCAGCGCATCCATCACATTCCGAAGGTGCTGTATCATTGGCGGGCTTGGCGCAGCTCGACGGCGCAAGCGCGCTCCGCCAAGCGTTACGTTGCTGCTGCCCAGCTCGCTGCTGTGCGCAACCATCTGCAGCGCACAGGCATTGCCGCGCCGCGCGTCTTTTTCGTGGCGGAGCATCCGATCCGTAGCATCTATCCGCGCGTGGAATGGCAGCAGCCAGCGCCGCGCTCAGTGGCGATCATCATCCCTTCGCGCGATCACGCCCGCGTGCTGGATGCCTGTCTGGCCAGCCTCTTCCGCCTGACCGACTACCCGAATTACCGCGTCATCGTGGTGGATACGGGCAGCCGCGAGCCTGCCACAAACGCCCTCTACGTCGGCTACGCTGCCGAGCCGCGCTTCAGCCTTGTGCATTACGATCAGCCCTTCAACTTCAGCCGCGCCTGCAATTTCGGCGCTCAGCACGCCGCTCAAGACGATCTGCTGCTCTTTTTGAACAACGACACGCAAGTCTTGGCGGCGGATTGGCTATCGCGCATGGCGCAGTGGTTCGAGCGCGAAGGCGTGGGCGTGGTGGGCGCTAAATTGCTCTATCCGGATGGCAAAGTTCAACACGGCGGCGTGATCGTCGGCTTATCGGGCATGGCTTCGCACGCTTTTCAGCTCTCTGAAGAGTCGATCATGACGCACTTCGGCAGCGACGATTGGTATCGAGACTATCTAGCGGTCACGGGCGCGTGCTTGTTGATAGATCGGCGGCTCTTCGAGCGCATCGGCGGCTTCGACGAGGCGTATGAGCTGGTCTACAGCGATGTAGAATTGTGCCTGCGGGCGGTGGCAGCCGGCTATCGCGTGGTCTACACGCCCGATGCGCGCCTGCTCCATCACGAGTCGCTGACGCATAAGCGCCGCGTGCCCTACGACGACTTTCTGCGCGCCAATGAACACTTCAAAACGTGGATCGAACGCGGCGACCCGTACTACAATCCCAATTTGAGTCACATCGGCACGCTGCCCAACTTCAGCGCCAACAGCGGCGAGCGCGCCGCGCACCTCAACGCCGTCCTGATGGCAAAATTGCGCGCCTTGCCCGCCAAAGGCTACCTCACCCTGCCTGATGACCTCGCCTAGCCGCCGCGCGCAACGCCGCCATCGCCTCGGCGATGCCCTCCGCTGCCCCGAAGATCGCGCTGCCCGCCACGAACACATCGGCGCCGCTGCGCGCTAGATCGGCGATGGTCTCTCGATCCACGCCGCCGTCCACGCCCAGCTCGATAGGCTGATCAAGCGCCGCGATCGCCGCCCGAATCTGGGCAACTTTGCCCAGCGTGCGCGGGATTAAGCGCTGTCCGCCGAAACCCGGATTGACCGTCATGATCAAGACACGCTCGACATCGGGCAGCACCTCGCGGATCAGCTCGAAGGGTGTGTGCGGATTGAGCGCCACGCCCGCCCTGACGCCCAACGCGTGGATCGCCTGCACAGTCCGATGCAGATGCGGGCAAGTCTCCACGTGCACGGTCAGCATATCAGCGCCCGCCTCCACGAACTGCTCGAGGTAGCGCTCCGGCTGCTCAATCATCAAGTGGACGTCCAGCGGCAAGGTTGTCACGCGCCTGAGCGCCGCCACAATCGGCGCGCCAAAGGTCAGATTCGGCACGAAGTGCCCGTCCATCACGTCAATGTGGATGGCATCGGCGCCGTGCTCGGCGACGGCGCGCACCTCCTCGCCCAGCTTGGCAAAATCCGCCGATAAGATCGACGGCGCGATGTGAACGTTCATGCCGACTCCTCTGGATGTGCCTCGCCCAGCGCTCGCTCGACAGCGGCGCTCTGATCGAAGGGTGTCGCCTCAGGCGCGTTATAGCGCAACCACGCTAAGAATTCCACATTGCCCGCCGCGCCCCGCAACGGGCTGACCATCACGCCGCAAGGCGCAAAGCCCAGCGCCCGCGCCACTTCCAGCACGTCGAGCAGCACGCGCCGATGCACCTCCGCCGAGCGCACCACGCCACCCTTGCCCACGTCGCGCTTGCCCGCCTCGAACTGCGGCTTGATCAACGGCACGACGTGCCCGTCGGCGCTCAGCCACGCCCGCACCACAGGCAGCACCAAGCGCAGCGAGATGAACGAGACGTCGATCACCGCCACGCGCACAGGCTCTGGCAGCGCCGCGAGGTAGCGCACATTGGTGCGCTCCATCACCACGACCCGCTCATCCGTGCGCAGGCGGTAGTCCAACTGACCGTAGCCCACGTCGATGGCGTAGACGCGCGCCGCGCCGCTCTGCAGCAGACAATCGGTGAAGCCGCCGTGACTGGCGCCGACGTCGGCGCAGACCTGTCCCGCCACAGGCACGGCGAACGCCGCCAACGCTGCCGCCAATTTCTCGCCGCCACGGCTGACGTAAGGCGGCGGTGCCTGCACGGATAGCTCGGCATCGGCTGGCACGCGCTGAGCGGGCTTATCGATCACTTGCCCGTTCACGCGCACCTCGCCCGCCATGATCAAGCGCCGTGCCCGCTCCCGCGACTCGACTTTTCCGCGCGCCACCAGCAAGATATCCAGACGTTCTTTCATAATACCTCGATTGTAGCGCATTTTGTGCCTTGCCGCGCGCTCACACAACCGCTAAGATCGCCACAAGGCAAGTTTCCCCTCACGAGGTGCTGAAAAACACATGACGAAGCGGCGCACAGCGCAAAATACCTACTATCTGGTCAATCTCGGCTGCTCGAAGAACGCTGTAGACGCGGCGAGCATGGCGCAACTGCTGGACGAGAGCGGCATGACCGCTCTGGACGAGGCGCGCCACGCCGAAGTGCTGATCGTGAACACCTGTGGCTTCATCAACGCCGCCAAAGCCGAGAGCCTACAGACCCTGCGCGAGTTAGCCCGCCGCAAACGCCCCGATCAGTACTTGATCGCCGCCGGCTGTATGGCGCAACGCTACGGCGTCGAGCTCGCAGCTCAGGTGCAAGGCTTGGATGGCGTGATCGGCACGCGCCGCTGGATGGACATTGTGGATTTGATCCGTCGCTTGCGCGCGCGCAAACACCCTGAGCCGCTCTACCACCTGCCGACCGACGCGGCGACCGTCGGCGGCGATGAGCGCGGCGTCTTGCGCGCCAGCGTGCAAGGTCACAGCGCCTACCTGAAAATCGCCGATGGCTGCCGCCGTCCGTGCGCTTTCTGCGCCATCCCGCTCATCAAGGGCACGGCGGTCAGCCGCCCGCCTGAGGCGATCCTTGCCGAGGCGCAGCGCCTGAGCGCGCAAGGCGTGCAGGAGCTGATCCTGATCGCCCAAGATACTACCGATTACGGTCACGACTTGGGACTGCGCGACGGCTTGGCGCATTTGCTGGATCGGCTGACTACTGAGACCGATATCGCGTGGATTCGCCTGATGTACGCCTATCCGGGCGCCGTGACGGATCGGCTGATCGAGATCATGGCGACTCGCCCGCAGATTCTGCCCTACCTCGACATGCCCTTGCAGCACGCCAGCCGCGCTACGCTCATGCGGATGCGCCGCCCTGCCAACGTCGAGTGGGTCTACCGCACGGTTGAGAAAATGCGCGCTGCCATGCCCGATCTCGCCCTGCGCACCACCTTCATCGTCGGCTACCCCGGCGAGACCGACGCCGAATTCGAGGAGCTCGTCCAGTTTGTGCGCGATCTGCAGTTCGACCGTGTCGGCGTCTTCACCTACAGCTTCGAGGAGAACACGCCCTCAGCCGAGCAGCCCAACCACCTGCCCGAAGACGTCAAGGGGGCGCGCCGCGACCATTTGATGGCAGTCCAGCAAGCCATCAGCTTGGCGAAGAATCAGGCGCTGGTCGGCAAGACGCTCGACGTCCTGATCGAAGGGCAGGGCGACGGCTTGACGGTCGGGCGCAGCTACCGCGACGCGCCTGAAGTCGACGGCTACGTGATCATCGAGGGCGACGCGCCCATCGGACGCCCGATCATCCCTGTGCAGATCACGGGCGCCATGCTCTACGACCTCGTCGGGCAGGTGCAGCGCGCCCCAAGCAACGTCATAGCCCTCAGCGCCTTGCAAGAAGGCGAATAGCCATCGCCGAAACTTGACAAACTAAACGATACTCAGTATCATTACCTCACGTCCACCTGTGAGAGGATACTGAAAATGGCTACAGATCGCTCGCCGCTGCCCGTGACCGTGCTTTCGGGCTTTCTGGGCGCGGGCAAGACGACGCTCCTAAATCACGTGCTGAACAATCGGCAAGGTATGCGCGTCGCCGTGATCGTCAACGACATGAGCGAGGTGAACATAGACGCGCAGCTGGTGCGCGATGGCGGCACGGCGCTCAGCCGCACTGAAGAGCGCCTCGTCGAGATGAGCAACGGCTGCATCTGCTGCACGCTGCGCGACGATCTGCTGCGCGAAGTGGCGAAACTCGCCCGCGAAGGGCGTTTTGAGTACCTGCTGATCGAATCGACAGGTATCTCAGAGCCGCTGCCCGTCGCCATGACCTTCAGCTTCGAGACCGAGACGGGCGAGTCGCTCTCGCAGTTGGCGCGCCTCGATACGATGGTGACCGTCGTGGACGCCTACAACTTCCTGCGCGATTACGGCTCAGCCGATATGCTGCATCAACGCAATATGGCGAGCGGCGCCGACGATCAGCGCACGGTCGTAGACTTGCTGACCGATCAAGTTGAGTTCGCCAACGTGATCGTGATCAACAAAATCGACTTGGTCAGCGAGCGCGAGCTGGAGCGGCTGAAGGGCATCTTGCATCACCTGAATCCTGAGGCGCGCATCCTGACTTGCCGCGAGGGCGCCGTCGATCTGACCCAGATTTTGAACACCGGGCTGTTCGATCTGGAGCGCGCTTCGCAATCGGCGGGCTGGATCAAGGAGCTGCAAGGTCAGCACACGCCGGAGACCGAAGAATACGGCATCTCTAGCTTTATCTACCGCGCGCACGCGCCGATGCACCCTGATCGCTTCATGAAACTGCTTCGCAGCGGCGCGTTCGGGCAAGTCCTGCGCGCAAAGGGCTATCTGTGGCTCGCCACGCGCGATTATCCCGTGCTGTATTCGCAGGCGGGCGGCGTCAAGCGCATGGGACCCTCCGGCTTTTGGTGGGCGAGCGTGCCTGAAGCGCAACGTCCTGTGCAAGACCCCGACTTTCAGGCATATCTGGCAAAGTATTGGCGCGAGCCGTACGGTGACCGCCGCCAAGAGATCGTCTTCATCGGCATCCAGATGGATCAGGCAGAGATCGCGGCAAGCTTAGAGGCGTGCTTGCTCTCGCCGCAAGAAATTCAGCGCGGCAACTGGCACAAGCTGCGCGATCCCTTCCCAAAGTGGCGCTAAAGAGGTGAACGGCAATGGCGAAAAAAGAAACCCGCATCGTGATCAAGCTGGTCAGCACGGAGAGCGGTCACGTCTACTACTCTCAGAAGAGCAAACGCAACGATCCGCAACGGCTTGAGCTCCGTAAATACGATCCCATCTTGCGGAGGCACGTCGTCTACCGCGAGTCCCGCTAGGCAAGCGCGAGGCACACTGAACGGTGCACCTCGCGTTTTTCACGGTTTTGTCTCAAAAGCGCCGCCGAGCGCCACATGATGTTGACAGTCGCTCTGACTGGTGAGACAATGCATACGATACCACATCACGCTGAGAGGACGGTCACATGACGGGAGCAGAGCTGCAAGCCAAAGGCACGGAGCTGTTCATGCAGCGCGACTACGAAGCGGCGCAAGAGCAGTTTGAGCAGGCGAAAGCGGCGTACGAGGCGGAGGGAAAGCTCGATCTAGCCGCTGAGATGCAAGTCAATCTGGGCTTGATCGATCAGCGCTTGGGCAACTTCGAGGCAGCCGTCGAAAAGCTGAACGCCGCCCGCCAATTCTTCGCCGAGCGCGGCGACGCCGAGCGCGAGGCAATGGTGATCGGTAACTTGGGCGGCTTGTACATGGCGGAGGGCAACAGCGAGCAAGCCTTCACCCTTCTGCGCGAAGCAGCCGACGCCTTCCGCGATATGGGCGATGAGGATCGCTACGGGCGCACCTTGCTAGAGCTGGCGAATCTGCAAGCGCGCAGCGGCAAGTGGATGGATGCCGCCGCAACCTATGAAGTGGCGCTCGATCTGATCAAAGAGCCGAACTTCCGCCAAAAAGTGCTGAAAGGCTTGCTGGGCATCAAAAATCGGCTGACGGGCGGCGGCGTCCCCAAGAGCGATCCCACCCCCTCCGACGAGGCGAAGCCGAACGCCTAGCGCTCAGGTGGCGCTGCGCTTCCACGTGCCATCGCGCAGGCGGAAGATGAGCGTCTCGGTTTGATCGGCGCGCAGCACTTGCACAATGGCGCGCGGGATGCCATCCGCCGCCCCTGTGACGGCGGCTGCCAGCACGCGCGCGTTGGGCTGCCCGAAGGCGCTGATGCGCCGTTGTAGCAGCGTCCGCGTGCTGGAGTCGCTCACATCCCAGAGCGCCTGCAGCGCTTCGAGGTCGTTCTGGGCGATCAGTTGGCGCTCCACCTCTAGCCGCCACTGGAAGAAGGGTCGCCAATCCAGATTGAGCGCTTCCAAAGGCTGACCGAGCGCGCGCGCGACCGCGCTGATATCCGCCTCGGCGGTCAGGGCGCGCGCCACTGCCGCCACAGCCGAGTCGCCATAGCCATCGCGCAGACTCTGCACGAAGGCGAGGCGCAGGCTATCCATGCGCCCTGTGTAGGTCGCCGCCAACCACTCGATCAGGGTTTGATGCAGCCACGCGGCATCAGCGTTGCGGCGCGGACGCACGCCGCCCGTCACCAAGTCGACTTGGCGGGCGGCGAGGTAAGCAGCCACGCTCTCCTCGATCAGGTCGGGCAGCGGCTCGGAGAGCGATAGGCGGTCATCGCGCGCCAGCGGCGAAGGCACGAAGAGCCGCTCCGGGCGGGCGCTATCCCACGTCACTTGCAGCACCGGGTTCGGCACGATCTCCAGCTCTAAAGGCGGGCAGGCGGCGTTGCCCAGCATTTGGCAGCCTTCGCGCCACCAACGCGCCGCGCGCTCCAACAAGGCGCGCGCCGAGTCCTCGTCCAGTTGGCGGTAATGTACAGTCACCTCGCCCGCGCTGAGCGTGCGCGCCGCGCCCCAGAAAGTATAATCCGAGGGCACGTGCCGCCAGCCATCGCTGTAGCGCCAATAGAACCACACCGTCCGATGCGGCACGCCGTTCAGCACTTCTTCAAAGACCACTCGCCCGCGCTGACCGTCCACTGTGGCATCGAAGACTGTCCCAGTCAGCACCAAGCCGCGCTCGATCTTCAAACGCTGGTAGAGCTGGAAGCGCTCGCCCTGCACGATGTACCAATTCTCCCCAGCGCTGCGCTGAAACGCCATGAACTCGCCGTAGTTGCCGATGCGCAGAGCAGCCAGCTCAGCTTGCAGGCTATCGATCAGGCTCTGGCGCAGCTGATTATCGACGTCTTCAAGACGCAAGCGCACCAAAAGTGCCGTCGCGCCGCCGAAGAAGACCAGCAGCAGCGTGAAAAGGATCAGCCGCCTGCGCTGTTGGCGACGCCGTCGGCGCGCCTCGTTCGATTCGGTGGCGCGATCCTGAATGCGCTCTGCCTCGATCTGCCAATCCAGCTTGATGCTCAACGCCTTGCTCCGCCTCACTCCGCCTTGAATTGTTGCAAGGTGACCTCGCCTGCGAAGACGGGCTGGATTCTACCATCCTCAGCCCGCACAAGGAGCGCGCCATCCTCATCGACGTCCAACGCTCGCCCTACGGCGATCACGCGCCCCGTGCCGACGTCAGTCACTTGCACGCGCTGACCGAGCGTGCTGAGCGCCGCCCGCCACGCCTGAAAGAGCGCCAAGCCCTCCACCCGCGCCGACCAGTACTCAAGGCGCTTGAGGATATCCGCTAAGAGCAAGGCGCGGTCAACTTGGCTCGGGCAGAACGGCTCAAGGTTGATGGCGCGTGCCGCCAGCTCAGGATCGTCGAAGGGCACGCGCACGTTGACGCCAATGCCGACGATGAGCGCCTCCAGCAGCGCGCCGCGCCAGAGCGGCTCGATCAAAATGCCGCAGACCTTGCGGTCGTGCAGACAGACGTCGTTGGGCCACTTCAGCTTGATGTCGCTAGCATCGAGCTTGAGCAGATCGAGCAGCGCGCTGCGCACCGAGACCGCCGCTGCCATCGTGTAGCGCGTGGTCGGCACAGCAAGTGAGGGGCGCAGCAGCGCGCTGAACAAGAGCGCTGTGCCGCTGGGCGCTTGCCAAGTCCGCCCGAAGCGCCCGCGCCCTGCCGTCTGCAGCTCGGCGATCACGACCGCGCCGTGCGGCGCGTCTTCAAGCGCCCACGCGCGCGCCACGTCATTTGTGCTGCTGACCGTCTCGAAGAATTGAAAGGGGCGCTCGTTTAGAGCTGCCTGCAAGCGCTCGGCGCTCAGGCGTTCAGAGAATTCACTCGCCATAAGGTGTCCAGATGTTCTTGACCTGCGTGGCGGCGCGCAGAAAGACCTGCCCTTCGCCCTGCTTGCGGTCAAACCAATTGCGGGAGGTCGACTCCGCCCAAGTGCGCTTCAAGTTGCTCACCGAAGCCGACTCGACCAGCTTCACGCCCTCAGGCGTGCCGAAATACCAGATCGCATCCACGTCCTCATGCTCGGCAAGCGTCTTCGCCAAGACCTCGCGCTTGCCCGTGACGATGTTCACCACGCCCGATGGCACATCCGACGTCTCCAGCACTTGGTAGAAGTCGGTGGCGACGAGCGGATAGCGCTCAGAGGGTACGATCACTATTGAATTGCCCATCGCTATGGCGGGCGCCATCAGCGCGATGAAGCTGAGCAATGGCGCCTCGTTCGGGCACAAAATGCCAATCACGCCGATTGGCTCCGGGATGGCGAGCACTACGCCGCGCAAGGGCGTGCTATGCACCAAACCGTCGTACTTGTCCGCCCACGCCGCGTAGGTGAACAGCCGATCAACAGCCGCCTCCACCTCAGCGACTCCGTCTTGACCGGTCAGGGCGTTCAGCCGCGCCGCGAACTCAGCCGAGCGCGCCGCCAAGTTTTCGGCGACGTAATAAAGAATCTGCGCGCGCTGATGCCCGTGCGTGAACTGCCAGCTCGCCGCGCTGTGCGCCGCCTCAACGGCGTTGCGGATATCTTTGCGATTGCCCTCGCCCACCTCGCCCAGCAGCTGACCCGCCGCGCCGCGCACGGGCAGGCTGTAGCCGCTATCCGGGCGGACTTGCTTGCCGCCGATGAACAACTTGGGCGTGCGGTCGATGCTGATGGCAGGGATCGCCTGCACAGTTGCCTCTGAGGGGCTGATCGGCGCGCTCTCGGTCGGCTCAGGGCGCGGCGTGAGGTACTCGTACATGCCCTCGCGCCCGCCCTCGCGCCCGTAGCCGCTCTCGCGGTAGCCGCCGAAGCCCGAAGCCGCGTCGAATAGATTGGTCGCGTTGATCCAGACCGTCCCTGCCTTGACTTGACGCGCCACGTCAAGGGAGAGGTTCAAGTTATCCGACCAAACTGAGGCGGCTAAACCGTAAGGGGTATTGTTGGCGAGGGCGACCGCTTCCGACGGAGTGCGGAAGGTCATCACCACAAGGACGGGACCGAAAATTTCTACCTGAGCAATAGTAGACGACGGCGCGACATTTGTAAAGAGGGAAGGCGGGAAGAAGTAGCCTTCGTGCGGGCAAGCGATGCTAGGTTGCCACAGCTGCGCGCCTTCGGCGATGCCTTGCGCCACCAGCCCTTGAATCTTCTGCAGCTGGGCGGGCGCGATGATCGCCCCGATATCGACCGCCTTATCGAGCGGATCGCCGATGCGCAAAGTCTCCATGCGCGCCTTGAGTTTGCTCACCAAACGCTCAGCAATGTTCTCCTGCACCAGCAAGCGCGAGCCAGCGCAGCAAACTTGCCCCTGATTGAACCAGATCGCATCGACCACGCCCTCCACCACGCTATCAAGGTCGGCGTCCTCAAAGACGATGAAAGGCGACTTGCCGCCCAGCTCTAGCGAGAGCTTTTTGCCGCTGCCGGCTGTCCGCTGGCGGATGATCCGCCCGACTTCGGTCGAGCCCGTGAAGGCGATCTTATCTACGTCGGGGTGCCCTACCAGCTGCGCGCCGACCTCGCCATCGCCCGTTATGATGTTGACTACGCCGCGCGGCAAGCCGACCGCCTCGCACAGCTCGGCGAAGCGAATAGCCGTGATCGAGGTGAACTCGGCGGGCTTCAGCACGACTGTGCAGCCGGCAGCCAGCGCCGGGGCGATCTTCCACGCCAACATGAGCAGCGGGAAGTTCCAAGGGATGATCTGCCCGCACACGCCAACGGCTTCCATGTCAGGGAACTCGCTCTCCAGCAGCTGCGCCCAGCCCGCATGATGGTAAAAGTGGCGCGCCACCAGCGGGATATCGATATCGCGCGTCTCGCGGATGGGCTTGCCGTTATCGAGCGTCTCCAGCACGGCGAAAAGGCGCGCATGGCGCTGGATGCCGCGCGCCAAAGCGTAGAGGTAGCGGGCGCGTTCTCCGCCTGAGCGGGCGCGCCAAGCCGACAACGCCGCGCGCGCCGCCTTGACGGCGGCATCCACGTCCGACTCGGTCGCCTGCACAAGGTGGGTGAGGGGCTTGCCCGTGGCGGGGTTGACGCTCTCAAAGGTCTGAGCGCCGCGCCGCCACTCGCCGTCGATGTACATCGGCAAGACCTCGCCGTGCGCGGCGAGCCAAGCGTAAGCGGCGGCGGGCGACTCAGGCGCCTCGCCGTAGGGCAAAGTCTGGAAAAGCTCTGGGAGGGTTGGTCGGGTCATGCTCAAGCGCTGCTTTCTTTGTGGTTGATCGGGCGTCGGGCGCGGCGCGGCAACGTGACGGTGAACGTGCTGCCCGCGCCGACTGTTGTTTTGACATCGATGCTGCCGTGATGCTGATCGACAATCGCCTTGACGATTGCCAAGCCCAAGCCGGTGCCGTCTTCTTGGCGGTAGGCGGGCAGCGGGATGCGATAGAACTTGTCAAAGATGTGCGGCAACGCCTCTGGCGGGATGCCCAAGCCGCTATCGCGCACGATGACGCTGAAAGTCTCAGGAGCTGTCTCCACGCGCACTTCGACTCCGCCTTGTGAAGTGTACTTGATGGCGTTGGAGACCAAGTTGCCGATCATACGGGAGACGGCGTGGCGATCTACCTCGACGAGCGCGTCTTCCTGGGGCAGGCTGACCGAGAAAGCCAGTTGCTTGCTCTCCGCCTGCAAGTCAAAGCCGACGAGCGCCTCTAGAGCTAGGGCGCGCAAGCTGGTAGTGGCGTAGTTAGGCGCCTCTTCGGCGGTCAGGTGGGCGAGATCGAGCAAGTCGGAGATGATCGCCAGCATGAAGTGCGCCTTGCGCTCGATGATGCCGATCAGTTGGGTTTGCTCATCGCTCAGACCTGTCTCGCGCAGCATGTCGGTGGCGCTCAGGATCAGCCCCAGCGGGTTCTTCAAATCGTGCGAGACGGCGCGGATGAAGCGGGTTTTGATCTCATCGACGATCTTGAGATGATCGATCTGGGCGGCGCGGAGCGCTTCCAGCTCACGCTGCTGCCGATACAGGCTGACGTGCGTGTTGACGCGCGCCACCACCTCCCTAGGATGGAGCGGCTTAGTCACGTAATCGACAGCGCCGACCGTGAAGGCATAGACTTTATCGCGCGCTTCATCGGAGACGCTGATGAAGATGACCGGGATGTTGCAAGTGCGCAGATCAGCCTTGATGCGTCGGCAAGTCTCGAAGCCGTCCATGTGCGGCATTTGCACGTCGAGCAGCACTAGATCGGGCAATTCCCGCTCTAGAATCGCCAATGCCCCTAACCCGTTCTCGGCTTGAAGCACAGCGTAGCCTTCATGGCTGAGCATTGCCTCAAGCAGGGAGCGATTGCGCGCCATATCGTCCACCACCAAGATCGTGCCGTTGGGCATGGCTGCGCCTCCTCGCCTACGGCTCGCTCTCAGGCAGGACGGTGTAGCCCTCTAACCGCAAGGCGCGGCAAGCGCGCTCTAGGCTGGCGTGGCGCACGAGGATGTAGTCCGTGTTGTAGGTGGAGATGGCAAAAAGGGTGATGCCGACCGCGGCGAGCGTCGTGCTGATGCCCGCCAAGATGCCCGTCAGCCCGAATTCAAGCGTCCCCTCGACTTTCAAGGCGCGCAGGTCGCCCTCGCGCGGGATGCCCAGCGGCACGGCTGCCTCCGCGCAGACTACCGAGAGCTCTTCAGGGGTGCGCACGAACGCCACCAAGCTCCCGCTCGCCCAACTGGGCAAGGGCGACTCAGGCGGCAGCTGGCAGACTGCGAGCGGATCGGGCAGGATGCTCAAGGTCAGATCGGTTGGTTGCATTGGGTAAGCCTCAAGCTGAGTGTATGTCTCTATTTTAGCACGCCTCTAGGCTGCTCACGGTGCAAAAAGTCATCTCAAAGTTTGATCTAGATCAAGGACGCCTCGCGCCCCTTGCGCTAGGCTCATCTCAGGATGTGCTGATTTTCACAAGCGGCTGCAGATGATAATTGTCATGAGAAATCGCGTGCAAATTTCACTGAACGTTTGTGTACTCAAAGCATATCTTAGAGACGGCAATAGATGCGCGTTATGGAGAGCGACTATTGAGACGGATTCGAGGGCGTTTTTGACGAATTTCAGGCATTGTACCTAGCAAACTGTTGGAGACGGTTTATGAGCGAAACGCAGAACGTATCGCAGCAGAACAAAGCAGCGCGCCGCCAGGGCATCCCCTTCCCGATCATGCTGATCTTGGCGGGGATGCTCGGCTGCATCGTCGGGCTGGGCAGTTTCACCTTCGTCTACGCGCGGGGCTACTCCTACCTGACCGACGATCCGAACGCCTGCGCCAACTGCCACATCATGCGCGATGTCTTCACGGCGTGGACGCGCGGCAGCCATCGCAACGTGGCGACCTGCAACGACTGCCACACCGCGCACGATAACCTCGTGAGCAAGTACATCTCGAAGGCGATCAACGGGGTCAATCACAGCATCGCCTTCACGACCGGCAACTTCCACGAGCCGATTCGAGCCGGTCGGTTCAATCGTGATATCGCCCGTGAGAACTGTATGCATTGCCACGCCGCCGTGACCAGCCAGATGAGCCATGTCGGCGGCGAGGCGACCGATTGCCTCGCCTGTCATTCGCGGGTCGGGCATGATGAGTGAGTTATCGAAGGGGGATTCTTCACATGAGCGCACAAACACCGAAACGTAGCACACAATTCTTCTTGCTGGCGGGCGCCTTCCTGCTGGGCGGCGCTGTGATGGTCGGCATTGCCTTGCTGCTGTTGAACATCAACACGCGGCAGGTTGAGGGCGCCGTCTCGCCGGCGCGCATCGTCGAGATCGCTGAGAACGAGCTGGATGCGGCAGTTTGGGGGCAGAACTTCCCGCGTCAGTACGATTCCTTCATGAAGACGCGGATCGATACCATGCCGACCAAGTACGGCGGCAGCGAGCCGATCAACAAGCTGGAGAAATATCCCGTGCTGCGCCGTCTGTGGGGCGGGATGCCCTTCAGCGTCGACTTCAACGAGGAGCGCGGGCATTACTACGCCCTGATCGATCAAAAAGAGACGGCGCGCAATCGCGTGGTCAAGGAAGACGGCTCGATCACTTATAAGCAGCCGGGCGCCTGCATCAACTGCCACGCCGGCGAAGCGCCCGTCCTGATCGCCGAGCTGGGCTGGGAGAAATTCAACGGCACGCCCTACGCCGAGCTGGCGGATCGCCTCCATCACGGCGGCACCTGCAATGATTGCCACGATCCCAAGACCATGCAGTTGCGCATCTCGCGCCCTGCCTTCACCAACGCGATGGCGGCGCGCGGCATCGATATCAGCACGGCTACCCGTCAAGAGATGCGCACCTACGTCTGTGCGCAGTGCCACGTCGAGTACTACTTCGCCGGCGAGCAGAAAATCCTGACCTTCCCGTGGCTGAACGGCACGAACATCGACGAGATCGATCAGTACTACACCGACATCGGCTTCAAGGACTGGACGCACGCCGAGACGGGCGCGCCCATGATCAAGATTCAGCACCCTGAGTTTGAGCTATACACCACCAGCATCCACTACAAGTCCGGGGTCAGCTGCGCCGATTGCCACATGCCCTACGTGCGCGAGGGCTCGCTCAAGGTCAGCGATCACTGGATTCGCTCGCCCGTCCACAACATCAACAACGCCTGCCAGACCTGCCACAAGCAGGATGAGAAGGCGCTGTTGGAGCGCGTCAGCCTGATTCAGGATCGGACGGCGGGCTTGCTGCGCAGCGCTGAAGCCGCTCTGATCGACGCCATCGACGCCATCAAGGTGGCTAAAGAGGCGGGCGTGACTGATGAGGAACTCAAAGAGGCGCTTTGGCTGCATCGCCGCGCTCAAATGCGCTGGGACTTCGTCTTCAGCGAGAACAGCACGGGCTTCCACAGCCCGCAGGAGTCGGCGCGCATCCTCGCCGATGCGGCGAATCTAGCCCGCCAAGCCCAGATCGCCGCCATCAAGCTGACGCCGCCGCAAAAAGTGGAGGCGCGCGCTCAGTAGGCTGCCATCGGCGCCTGCCGGCGCAGGGGACGGCATATGCCGTCCCTATGTTTTATCAAAAGGGTTGCTTATCGTTCGGCTCGTTTGTCAGATTGTCTGCTTATAAGAAGTGATGCTCAGCAGCTCTGATTGTGACGAAAGTCACTATATGGCATCGAGGCGTCGTTCTACCATCAGGACAGTGAAAGGGAGGTTGGAAAGATGACCCACATCGCTTGGGAAAAGCCTGAGAATGCACCTGAAGAGGTTGTACAGGGCGGGATTCAATGGAAGTACCTGATCGGGCTGATCGCGTTGTTCATCGGCATCGGTTACTTGATCCTACAGGGGACGGTCAGCGGGGCGCGCTACTTCATCAGCGTGGATGAGCTGCTCAGCGGCGATTACGTCGGCAAGACCGTGCGCATCAGCGGCGCCGTGATCGGCGAGAGCATCCGCTACGACCCGCAGAACCTGATCATCGACTTCAACATCGCCAACATCCCCACCGAGACCAAAGACCTCGCTCGGACGCTCTACGAGGCAGTTCACGACCCGAACGCGACGCGCCTCGCCGTCCACGTACGCAACCAAGTCAAGCCCGATCTGCTCCAAAACGAGGCGCAAGCGATCTTGACCGGCAAACTGGGCGCCGATGGCGTCTTCTACGCCACGGAAGTGCTGCTGAAATGCCCCAGCCGCTATGAAGAGGTCGCGCCCAACCAAGCTATCGCCGATCCGATGGCGGGAAAGTGAGCGCGAGCGATGTTAGCTGAACTGGGCTTCATTGCGACCTTCCTCGCCTTCCTTGCGGCGTTGTACGCGGCGGGCATGGCATTTTACAGCGTCCGCGTCCGCGATGATCGGCTGCTGCTGAGCGCGCGCAACGCCGCCTTGGCAACTTTCCCGTTGTTGACGATCAGCTTGGGCGCGCTGCTGGTCGCGCTGCTGAGCGAGCAGTATCAGATCGCCTACGTCTGGAACGTGACCGATCCCAACACGCCGACCTTCTTCCGCCTGACGGCGCTGTGGGGCGCGCAAGCCGGCTCGCTCTTGTTCTGGTCGGGCATCATGAGCGCCTTCGCCTTCGGCGCGCTCCTCTTGAATTGGCAAGGTCAGCGCCGCCTGATGCCCTATGTGATCCTCTACACCATGCTGACGCTGGCGTTTTTCCTCTCGCTCTCGCTGTTCTTTGAGAATCCCTTCGAGCGCTACTGGATCATGCCCGATAACAGCGTGGTGAAGAGCGTCTTTGCGCTGGGCGGGGCAGTGCCGCCCGCTTCCGTGCGCCTCGCCGAGACCGCCAACGGACTCAACCCGCTCTTGCGGCATTTCGGCATGATCGTGCATCCGCCGCTGCTGTACATGGGCTTCGTCGGCTTCATCATCCCCTTCGCCTTCGCTATGGCGGCGCTCGCCAGCGGCGATCTCAGCACGAATTGGCTCAAGGCGACGCGCCGTTGGACGCTCTTGGCGTGGGTCAGCCTGAGCTTGGGCTTGGTGCTGGGCGGGCGCTGGGCGTACGACGTGCTGGGCTGGGGCGGCTGGTGGGGCTGGGATCCGGTCGAGAACGCGGCGTTTTTGCCGTGGCTGCTCGGCACGGCGTTCCTGCACAGCGTCATAATTCAAGAGAAGCGCGGCATGTTCAAGGTCTGGAACATGTTCCTGATGCTGGGCACGTTCAGCGCCGTGATCTTCGGCACGTTCGCCACGCGCAGCGGCTTGGTGGATAGCGTCCACAGCTTTGCGCGCAGTCAGATCGGCTTCCCGCTCTTCTTTTTCTGGTTCGGCATGACGTCGGTGAGCGTCGGGCTGCTGCTGTGGCGTTGGCGGCGCGGCGAGCTGCGCGACGAACGCCGTCTGAACGGTTGGCTGAGTCGCGAGTCGCTCTTTGTGCTGAACAACATCGTGTTCGTGATGCTGTTCATCGCCATTTTCTGGGGCAGCTTCGGCGCGCCGATCTTCAGCGAGCTGGTCATGGGGACGACCATCACGCTGGGCAAGGATTACTTCCTGCAGGTGACGCCGCCGTTGTTCCTCGCCCTGTTCGTGTTGATGGGCGTCGCGCCGCTCTCGGCGTGGGGCGTGACCTCGCTGCGGCGCTTGGGCAAGGCGCTGATCGTCCCGACGGTGTTGGCTGCGCTGATAGTCGGGCTGTTGGCGCTGACTCAGCCCGCCGAGCCGCTCGCGCTGCTGATTTACGGCGTGATCGCCCTCAGCGGCACAGTTGCGCTCTGGGAGACTGTGCGCGGCGCGGCGGCGCGGCATCGGTCGCTGGGCGAGGGCTGGTACACGGCATTCACGGCGCTGGTGGCGCGCAATCGGCGGCGCTACGGCGGCTACCTGATCCATTTGAGCATCGCCATTCTGGGCATCGGCGCGCTGGGCAGCGAACTCTATCAGCAAGAGACTCAGCGCACGCTCGCCGTCGGGCAGAGCCTTGAGTTGGGCGGTTACGTCATGCGCTACGATGGCTTTTTGGGCGGTCAGGTGGCTGAGGACGGGCGCATCATGGACATCGCGCAGGTGACCGTGCTGCGCGACGGGCGCGAGATCGCCCAGTTGCGTCCGCGCCGCGACTTCTACCCGAATGCGCAGGGCATGAACACCATGACTATCCCCTCGGCGCACAGCACGCTGGAGAACGACTTCTACGTGCTGCTGGTCGATTGGGAGACCATCAGCGCCCGCAGCGCGACCTTCAAAGTCTTCATCAACCCGTTGATCAACCTGATTTGGTGGGGCGCGCTCTTGCTGGTGATCGGCACGATCATCGGGATGTACCCTGAGGATCGCCCCGCCCTTGCGACGGCGAAAGCGGCGCAGCCGAGTCAGTTGGCAGGAGCAAAGGCATGAAAAACTTACTGAGAATCGCTCTGAGTTTGCTGGTGATCGGCGTGGCGCTGAGCGCGGTCACGCTGAGCGCCTACGCCCAAGACGATCCGCGTCGTCCGGTCACGGACGACGAGGTGAACGCCGTCTCGAAGAAGTTATATTGCCCGGTCTGCGAGAACATCACGCTGGATACCTGCGGCACGCTCGCTTGCGCCCAATGGCGCGAGGAAGTGCGCCTCCTGCTGAGCGAGGGCAACACGCCTGAGCAGGTTATCGAGAACTTCGTGGCGCGCTTCGGCGACCGCGTGGTCGGCACGCCCGTCGATCCGACCCTGCGCGCGCTCTCGCTCGTGACGCCGTGGCTGCTGAGCGGTTTGGTGCTGCTGGGCACAGCGATCATCTTCTTGCGTTGGCGCAAGGAGGGCGGGGCGCCCACTCCGAAGGCGAGCGCCGCCCAACCGAGCGCCTCAGCAAGCGTGCGTAGTTTAGAAACTTATCGCGCGCGCATCGAGGCAGACCTCGCAGCGCGCCGTTGAGCAGAGAGGAGCGAATCATGACCGAATTGCGTATGGCTGAGGACTTACAGGTTGAGCGAGCGCCTTCGAAGCGTGGCGCGAACTTTTTGATCGTCTTGGCGGCGGCGATCTTGGCGAGCATGGCGCTGATCTTCGGCTTAGGGTTGCGCCATCAGCAGCGAACTCAGCCAACCGAAGGCGCGGCGCCGCTCTTCACCTTGAAGACGCTCAACGGCGAGGAGATCGCCTTAGAGTCTTTGCGCGGCAAGGTGGTGGTGCTGAACTTCTGGGCGAGCTGGTGCGGTCCGTGCCGCGATGAAGCCGCCGAGCTGGAAGCGGCGTGGCAGCAGTACAAAGATAAGGGCGTCGTCTTCTTGGGCATCGCCTACACCGATACCGAGCGCAACGCGCAAGCCTACCTCAAAGAGTACGGCATCACCTATCCCAACGGCTTGGACTATCAGACGCGCATCTCGGCGCTTTACCGCATCTCAGGCGTGCCGGAGACCTTTATCATCGACCGTGACGGGCAGATCAGCGAGTTCGTGATGATGCCGCTCAAGCGCCCGCAGTTGAGCGCCATGATCGAACGCGCTTTGGCGAAAGGAGCGCAACCATGAGCTTCGAAACACTCGGACTCAGCCTCGCGCTGAGCGCTGCTCTCTTGGTGTGGATCGCCGCGCCATTGCTGCGCCGTAAGCCGCGCTTCGCCCAAAGCGCCGACGCCGTGCTGATCGAGCGCCTGCAGCAGCACTACGAGCGCATCCTGACCGCCCTGCGCGACCTTGAAGAGGATTTCGCGCTCGGCAAGCTCGATCAAGTCCGCTACGCGGCTGAGCGCGAGCGCTGGATGGCACAGGGCATCGAGGTGCTGATGGAGCTCGATCAGATCGGCGCCTTGAGCGCGCCTGAGCAGACCGTCGGCGAGCTGGATGCAGCGATAGACCGTCAAATTGAGCGGGCGGTGGCGGCGTATCGCAAGGCGCACAAGTTAGCATGAGCTTGAGAGAGACCGACATGCGACGCATCCTCGCCCTGATCGGATTGAGCCTGCTCCTGAGCGCCTGCGGCGGCTTGGGCGGCGAGCCGCCCATCGTGGCGACGCTGCCTCAGAACCCCATTCAGCCGACTTTCGATCCGACCGTCTTGGCGCAAATTCACGCCGAAGTGACGCCCATCGCCACAGCCGAGAGCACGCCGCTCGCCGTCGCGCCAGAGGAGGCGCTCGGCACGGTCAGCGGGCAGGTGACCAACGCCACGGCGGGCGCGGCGCTCCCCGCCGAGCTGGAGATCGAGCTGCACAGCGTCGACCGCGCCTTCAACGACGCCGTCCTGAAGACCAAAGCCGATGCTGAGGGCAAGTTCGTCTTCGAAAATGTGCCGATCCGCGCGGATCGCTCCTACTTCACGGCTGCCGTCATCGAGGGGCGCTACTTCGCCAGCGAGCCCGTCGTGGGCAATCCCGCCGCGCCAACGCTGAACTTGCCCTTCAAAATCTACGAGCGCAGCGCCGATCCGAGCATCGTGAAGGTCGCCAACGTCATCACGCAGGTCAGCCCGGAGGAAGAGGCGCTCTATGTGGTGCAGATCATCCGCTTCGAGAACACTTCGGATCGCCTCTTTAGCACCGATGAGCGCGTCGGCGAGGAAGGTTACGCCTCTGTGCGCGTGCGGCTGCCCGATGGCGCGCTGCTGCTCGGCTTCGCCACCGATGAGCGGCGTTTCCACGTGCAGGACGGCGTGATCACCGACACACAGCCCGTCTACCCTCAGACGCGCCACATCGTCCACTTCCGCTACCTGCTGCCCTACCAGTCTGAGGGGACGCGCATCAGCTTGCCGTTGCCCTACCGCATTGAAGGCACGGTCACGCTCTTGGTCAATCCACCCAGCTTGAGCGTCAAGGCGCGAGCGGGCGATCAGCCGCTCACGTTGCAGACCGTGCAAGACATGGGCGGCAACTTGTATCAGAACTACGCCCTTGCGTTGCAAGCGCCTCAGACTGCGCTCGAATACGTCCTGAGCGGCGCGCTGAGCGCGCCAAGCGCCGCGACGGGCGAACTCGGCGGCACGTTGCAGCCGCTCGCCCTCGCTCTGATCGTCGGCGGGCTGCTGATGATCGGAATCGGCGTGGTGCTACTGGTGCGCGGCAGAAAACCATCGGCAACGGCTGAGTCGCCTCAATCGAGCGAGCAGGAGCGCCTGATCGCGGCGTTGGCGGCGCTCGATGAGCAGTATCAGCAGGGCAAACTGAGCAAAGCTGCCTACGCCCGCCAACGCGACTCGCTCAAGGCGCAGCTTGCCAAGCTGATGGGTGGAGAGTAGGTGGCTATGGCGACCCTTGCCCCCTCGCAGACCGCTCAGCCCGCTTTGAAGCCCGCCGCGCCGCTGATCGCCCTTGAGGGCGTGACCAAGACCTTCGATCTGCTGCCCGTCCTGCGCAATTTGACGCTGCACATCGGGCGCGGCGACTTCTGGGCGCTGCTGGGCGCTAACGGCAGCGGCAAAAGCACGCTCTTGCGCCTGATCGCCGGGCTGGGGCAGGCTGAGGGCGGGACAATTCGGGTGGGCGGCTGGCAGTTGCCGCGCGAGGCGGCGCGCGTGCGCGCTCAGCTGGGTTTGGTCAGCCACAAGCTGCTGCTTTACGAGAATCTGACGGCGCGCGAGAACTTGCGCTTCTTCAGCCGCCTCTACAACTTGCGCGGCGGCGCGGCGGAGGCGCGCATCGAGGCGCTCTTGGCGCGCGTCGGCTTGGCGCGCCGCGCCGACGATCCCGTGCGGACGTTCTCGCGGGGCATGGCGCAGCGGCTGAGCATCGCGCGGGCGCTCCTGCACAATCCGGCTATCCTGCTGCTGGATGAGCCGTACAGCGGCTTGGATCAGGCGGCGGCAGCGCTGCTGGATGCCCTCCTAGGCGAGGCGCACGCCGAAGGGCGCACCATCCTGATGGTGACGCACGAGATCGAGCGGGCGGCGCGCCTGCCCAGCCACGTGGCGATCTTGGCGCGCGGCGCCATCGCCTTCGTCTGCCCGCGCGAGGCGATTCCTGATGCGGCGTGGCTGGCGGCGCGCTATGCCGAAGTCACGAGCTAGGAGGCACGCTATGCAGACTCCCTTCCTGCGCGCCGTTTACGGCATCGCCCTCAAAGACTTGCAGGCGGAGTTGCGCAGCCGCGAGTTGCTCAGCCTGATGCTGATCTTCGCCCTGCTCAGCCTGCTGATCTTCAGCTTCGCCCTTGAGCTGGATCGGATCGCCCGCGAAGAGTCGATCAGCGGCGTGCTGTGGGTGACGGTCGCCTTTGCCAGCATCATCGGCTTGAATCGCAGCCTGACTCTGGAGCGCGAGCAAGGCAGCCTAGACGCCATGCTGATCGCGCCGATTCAGCGCGCCGCGATCTTCGTCGGCAAGCTGGTCGGCAATTTCCTGTTCGCCCTGATCGTGGGCGCGTTGTTGATCCCGATTGCGGCGCTGCTCTACAACTTGCCCGCGCTCAGTCTGTGGCTGATCGGGGCGCTGGTGCTCGGCACGCTCGGCTTGAGCAGCGTCGGCACGCTCTTGGCGACCATGACGGCGCAGACGCGCACGCGCGAGAGTCTGCTGCCGATTGTGATGCTACCGTTGGCGTTGCCCATCGTGCTGACGGCTGTGCGCGCCACGACGGGCATCTTGAGCGGGCAGCCCAGCGGCGACTGGCTGGCTTGGTTGCAGCTGCTGGCATTCGTAGATGCCGTCTATTTCGCGGCGTGTTTCGTCATGTTTGAGTTCGTAGTTGAAGCCTAGTGAGGAGTTAACCGTGAATATCGCACCTAATCTTTCGCTCTCGGATGTGGCGCTGGAGCAGCCTGAGCGCGTGCGCATCGGCGTGCCGCGCCTGTTGGTGGCGCTCAGCGCCCTGACCTTGATCGGGATCGGCTTCGGGCTGTACATGGCGCTCGGCTTCGCCAAGACCGACGCCAATCAGGGCGAGGTGCAGCGCATTTTCTATCTGCACATGCCGGCTTTCATCGGGGCGTTTGTGGCGTTCGCCTGCACGACCTTCGGCGGCTTCATGTACCTGCGCACCCGCCAGACTAAGTGGGATAGCCTCGCCCTAGCTGGCGTGGAGGTGGGCTTGGCGTTGGCGGCGGTCAATTTGGTGACGGGCATGATCTGGGCGCGCCCGATCTGGAATACGTGGTGGACGTGGGATCCGCGCCTGACCCTTGAGGCGATCATGATGCTGACTTACGCGGCATACCTCGTGCTGCGCGCCAGCATCGGCAACGCCCAGACGCGCCGCCGCTTCGCCGCCGTCTACGGCATGTTGGCGATCATCCTCGTGATCATGGTGATCCTGATCTCTCGCGTCAAGCCGGATACGATCCATCCGACCGTCTTCGGACCGAGTTCGCAGCAGGCGCGCGGCACTTTTGAGCTGGACGCCTCGGCGGGCATGAGCGCGGCGCTGGGCGTGAATATGCTGGTCTGGGCGGTTTTGGTGCCGATCACGCTGATCTGGCATCGCATCCGCCTGAATAACCTGATCGAACGCTTGAATTGGCTCAAGGCGCGCTTGGCAGAGCGCTAGAGGGAGTAATCTACCATGCCACAGAACGCAGAATACTTGATGCTCGGCTTGGCGGCTATCGCGGCGATCATGGGCGCGTATGTGACGAGCCTCATCGTGCGCTTCGCCGAGGTGCGGCGCGCCCTAGTCCGCGCCGAGCGCGCCCTGAAAGATTAGCTAGTCGGTTTGCCCGTCGCTGAAGGTGATGATCATCTGATCGCTTGCGTTGTAGCGCACGTGCAGGTAGATCAGCTCACGGCGGGCAGTCTCGCCGAAGAGGCGCGGCAGCAGGGGCGGCAAATCGTCCACCAGCGGCAAGCCGTAGACGTCTGAGAGGGGAATCCAGCTCAACTCGCCCTCTGAAGTGGCGCGCACCTCCCGCGTGAGCGCCTCCCCGCTGAAGATGAAGACCATGATGCCGCCCCTTGCGTCGCTGGCGACGTGCGAGATGGCGCGCAGGCGAAAATCGCGTATCTGATCGGGCGGGATGCCACATTCCTCGCGCACTTCGCGCAGCGCCGCCGTCTCCAGCGTCTCGTCGCGCTCGACATGCCCGCCTAGCCCGTTGTAGCGGTTCGGAAAGACGCGCCGATTCGCACTGCGCTTCAGCAGCAGCAGATCGCCGCCGTTAGTCAGGAAGATCAGCGTGCGCGGGATGACCATCCAGCGCGCAGAATCGAAGCCTTGTTGTGCCGCGCCCATTAGCGAATCCCTCCTTCGCTCAGCGCGAATTTTCATCTCACCAAAATTTGGTGTTTGTTCTGCAAGCCGATTCAGTGTATGCTAAGCTCAGTGGGATTGGCAAGTTCAGCGAGGATGTTCAGAGCGATGGATTTATATCAGAGGATTATCTCGCAGCGCAGCGGCTTTGAGCGCGTTTTGGCGCGCATTCCGGGCTTCCGCGGCTACACGGAGATGACGGCGCGCCGCGAGGCTGACCGCATGATTCGTGAGCACATTGTCACGCTGCTCAAAGAGCAGATGCAGCGCTTCATCGCCGCCGAGACTCGGATGCTGCGGCAGGGCGGACTCTCCGTTGCCACCAAGCTTCGGGAGGCGAAGACGCAGTTCCAGATTTTCATCGACCGCGTCAACACGGCGGCGCCGGGCTACGCAGGCTTCTACGCCGCCCAGAAGATCGGTCCTGAGCAGCTGGAGCGGATTTACGCCTTCGATGCCGCTTTGATCGAGTACGTCGATCACTTCCGCACGGCAATCGAGGCGTTCGATGCCGCGACGCGCAGCGGCGAGGGCGTGGATGAAGCCATCAGCAAGTTGGAGATGGTCGCCATGGAGGCGAACGCCGCCTTCAACATGCGCGATAACGCTGTGACCGAGATCAGTTGAGTGCTTTAAGGAAGGGCTAGATCATGCCGCGTATTATTGACGTCGTTTCGCATCCCAACGTGATGGAAGATGAGCTGGTATGGCGCGAGCCGCAACAAGGCAACGGCGACTTCCGTTTTGGCTCACGGGTGATCGTGCAAGAGAGCCAAGTGGCGATCTTTGTGCGGCAAGGGCAAGTGCTGGATGCGCTCGGACCGGGCGCGCATACGCTGAACACGGGCACTCTCCCGTTGCTCTCCGACGCGCTGAACTTCCTCGTCTCCAGCGGCAAGAACATCTTCACGGCGGACGTCTACTTCGTGAACATGCGCGATTTGCCGCAGGTGCCCTGGGGGACGAACCCGCCCATCTACATGGAGACGCCCGGTCGCGGCGCTGGCTTCATGCTCCTGCGCAATCGCGGCGTGGTCGATATCGGCATTGAAGACCCCGTCCGTTTCTTGAAGCAATACGGCATCGGGCGCCCGTCCCTGCGCTTGGCGGATATCCGCGAGCGCATTCAGACCATCCTGCTGGGCGAGATCACCGAGCTGATCTCTAAAGAGAAGATCAACAGCGTGCAGGAGGCGAACCGCCTGATCAGCAGCCTTGAGTCCGCCTCGCTCGCCCTGCTCAACGCCGAGTTTCAGGCGCTGGGGATGCGCATCAAGAGCTTCCAAGCCGGCACCTTCGATATCAAAGACCTGACTCAGGAAGATATCATCAAGTACGGCGGCGATGCGCGTACCTTCGCTGAGATGCGCCGTCTGGACATCGCCGAGGCTGCCGCTCAGAATCCCGGTTTGGGCGGCGCGGCGGCGGGCGCCGGTCTGGGCTTTGGGCTAGGGCAGACCCTCGGCGCGACCATGAACCCTGAGCAAGCCGCTATGCAGCAGCAGATGCAGCAACAGCAGATGATGATGCAGCAGATGATGATGCAGATGATGGCGAATCAGGTGAGTCAGCAGCAGAACAAGCCGCCCGCTCAGGAGCAAAAGCCGCCCGCTGCGCAACCGCCCGCCAATCCGCAGACCAAAGAGGAGATCGAGGCGCTGATCGCCAATCTGGATATGCGCCTAGCCAACGGCGAGATCAGCGAGGCAACTTACAATCGCCTTGTCGAACGTTGGGAGAAACGCCTCAAGGAACTGGGCGGCTAAGCGCTCCGATCCACGCTCAATCTCTTGCCTGCCGACCCCGCAGGCAAGAGATACTCCGCCCAAACCTCAATTCAGCCCACAGTTGACCATACTTTAATAAAGTAGTAGAATTGCGCCCCAAATGCGATAGCCAAGTCGCCATCCCGAGTTCTCTGATTGAAGGAGTAAAGCCAACATGACCGAAGAAAATGCTGCCCTCACCGAACCGCTGGCAGCTGCCCCTGCCGACTCCGCGCCCAGCGCTGAGCCGACTGCGCCAAGCCAAGCCGACGCTTGGCAGGCTCTGAAGCCCAAAATGGAGCTGAAGGGCGTCGTGAAGCGCGTGGAGCTGTTCGGCGCCTTTGTCGATGTGGGCGTGGGCAAGGATGCCTTCGTACATATCTCGCAGATCAGCGAAGAGCCGCCCAAGAACGTCAACGATGTGCTGCAGGAGGGGCAAGCCGTCACCGTCTGGGTGCGCCACGTTGACGCCGAGCACGGGCGCATCGATGCGACCATGATCAAGCCGCTGGGGCTGGATTGGGACGAGATTCGCGTCGGGCAGGTGCTGAGCGGCAAAATCGTGCGCATTGAAAACTACGGCGTCTTCGTGGACGTCGGCGCGGAGCGCCCCGGCATGGTTCACGTCAAGGAGCTGGCTCATGGCTTTGTCGGCTCGCCCGCTGATGTCTACCAGCTTGGCGAGGAGCTGACCGCCAAAGTCATCAAGGTCAGCAGCCGCAAGAAGCAGCTCGATCTGAGCGTGAAAGCGCTGGAAGCGCCGACCGCCGCTGCCGCCGACGAGGATTCGGATGATGAGAATGTGCCGAACGCCATCGAGCTGGCGCTGCGCCGTGCGCTGCTGAACTCAGCCGACGCCAACTTTCCGGAGCTGGAACGCGCTCTGGCGGGGCGCGCGGCGCACAAGGCGAGCAGTCGCAAGGGCAAGCGGCGCGGCAAGCCCAACGCGCGCTCACAAGCGGAGGAGACGCTGAGCTCTAGCTCAGAGGGCTGATCGGGACGCGCCGCGCCGCGGCACGTTTGGCTTGTTGCGCCTCTCGCCTTTCGCGTGGCGTCTGCTACGCTTGCTCTGCCTCTTCGTCATCAGGCTCAGCGCTCAAGGCGCGCCACAGCCGCGCAAAGCTCACGCCAAACAGGACGGTCATCGTCACGGCGCTGCCCATGCACCATTGGCAAAAGCTGTTCAGCACCAACGCCTGAACAGCCACCAAATAGCCTGAGACTAAAAAGCCGATCAGCGTCATGCCGAGGATCAGCCACTTGCCATAGCGGCTGAGCAGCCCAAGCCGCCGCTCGCCCAGCAGGGTCAGGAAGATGGCGGCATAGCCCCCGAAGCCGATGTAGGCAATCGGCACGCCGCCGTAGCCGCCCAAGTAGGCGTAGGGCGAGCTATCCACGTAGCTGCAGTCGCTGATGGCTTGCACGCAGGCGATCTCGGTGTTGGTCAGCTTGGTGTAGGCGAGATAGCCGGCGATGCACAAGCCGATCAGACTCAAAATCAGGCTGATGCGCCAGAGCGAGTCGCCTTTGGGCTGAGCCGAGACGCCATCGGCTGCCTTTGCGAGGTATCCTTCAGCTGAGTGACTGGTAGTCATCGGAGATGCTCCTTCACAACTCACATTACAGGGTTTGATCGAACAGGCGCACGGGCAAGCGCGTGCCGATCGGCACTTCAGTCATGCCCTCAGGGATGATCAGCAGCCCGTCGGCGTTGACTAGCGAGCTGATCGCTCCTGAACTCTGCGTGCCCGTGCTGAAGGCGAGCAGCTGCCCGTCCGCGGCGCGGCGCAGCTTGACTCGTGCGTAAGTGCGCCTGCCGTCGCTGTGCATCGGCTCAGCGACTTCGGCGATGGCTTGTGGGAGGTCTGCGTGCGCGGCGCCCAGCAATTTCAGCAGAGCGGGGCGCACGAAGACGTCAAAAGTGACCAGCGCGCTGACGGGGTTGCCCGGCAGACCAAAGAACGGCGTGTTGCCGAACTTCCCGAAGGCGAGCGGTTTGCCCGGTCGGATGTTCACGCGCCACAAACCGAGCGTTCCGCGCCGCGTGACCGCCTCTTTGACCACGTCTAGCGCCCCGACTGAGACGCCCGCCGTGCTGAGGATGACGTCAGAGTCGGCGGCGGCTTCGAGGCGGCTGTAAACCGCCTCGACCGAGTCGGGCGCGATGCCCAGAAAGCGCGGGACGCCGCCCAGCTCCTGCACGCAGGCGCACAACGCCACGCCGTTCACGTCGTGAATCTTGCCTTTGACGAGTAGCGCGTGCGGCGGGAGCAGCTCATCGCCCGTGGAGAGGATCGCCACCACAGGGCGGCGTACCACCGGCACGCGCGCCACGCCCAAGCCCGCCAAAATGCCGATATCCGCCGCGCGCAGCCGCCGCCCCGCCTCCAGCACGAGGGCGCCCGCCGTCACATCCTCCCCGACGGGGCGCACGCCGTTGCCCGCAGAGACTGCAGCGCGGATCAGCACGCTCTGAGGCAGCGGACTGTTGAGGGCGAAGCGATTGGGCGCGTCGTCAGTCTGCTCCACAGGCACGACGGCGTCGGCGCCTTCGGGCAGAGGCGCGCCCGTCATGATGCGCATGGCTGTGCCAGCCTGTAGCGGCGCTTGCGGGAAGCTCCCGGCGGGGATATCGCCGCTGATGGGCAAGCGCACGGGCGACTCAGCGCTGGCGGCGGCGACGTCGGCGGCGCGCACGGCGTAGCCATCCAGCGCGCTGTTCGGGAAAGGCGGCAGATCGTGCGCAGCGTGGATCGCTTGCGCCAAAATACGCCCAAACGCCTCTTCGAGCGGAACATGTTCAGTCGGCAGACGCTCAAAGTGGCTCAGGATATGCCCAAGCGCCTCATCAACACTGTACAACGCCCTCTCCTTTCTCTTCAAGCAGATTATAGCGCGCTCGACGACGGCGATCCGAGCGACTCATTAGCGCTTTGAGCGCGTCGGGCGGATGATCCCGAACCAGATCGCCGCGCCCATCACGCCCACCGCGATGGCAAGCCACACAAGCAGCCAAAAATTGACGGGCAGATTGGTCAGGCGCGCCATGGAAAGGGCGTCGTTTGGCACCCTTCCCAGCATCGCCGATTGGTTGTTCCACAGCGCTAGAATGTCGCTGAGGGCGTTGAAGCCGACGATCAGCGCTAGCGCGTTGAGCGCAAACAGCACCACCGAGCGCGAGGCGAAGGCGGCTAAAGCGAAGAGCGCCGTCCCGCTGACCACGCCCGTCATCAACGCCACGTTATCGCGCACCAGCACGAAGGTCAGGGCGAGCGCCCCAATTGCCGCGCCGCGCAGCACCAATTGCAGCTGATTTTCGCTCTGCTGCAGCGTGCCGCCCGCCGACCACAACGCGATGGTCAAGCCGACGCCGCCGATCAGCAGCGAGCCCTCGCCGCCCGTGAAGAGCAGCGCGCAGCCGACGAAGAACAAGCCCGCCAAGACTGCCACCAAGCGCACACGTCGCAGACGATTGGCGGCGTAGAGCAGGATCGCGCCGAAGAACGCCGCGCCCAGATAGCCCATCTGCGTGATGATCAGCCGATTGCCGCCGGCGGTGGTCGCCAAGCCCGCCCCGTTGGGGAAGACGCGGAACTCGATGAAGCGCCCGCCCGTCAGCAGCGCCGCGATGCCATGCCCCGCCTCATGCACGAAGGTGACGATCAGCCGAAAGGGATACAACAAGCTGCTGACCGTCTCATTATGCGGCGCCAGCTGCCATAGCACGAAGACCAACCCGAATGCCCCCAGCGCGCTGAACAGAGTCTGGCGGCGCAAGCGCGCTTCGCTGTCAAAGGTCTGTGAGATGCCGTAATCGTCCATGCTGTGACTTGCCTTTTGCGGTTTTCCGCCCAGTTTGCGTACAATTTCACGTAGTTCGCCCTGACTTTAACACGGCTTGCCGCCGTAGAGGAATCTTCCATGTCCAGATCGAGCCTCCCGCTCGCCGACCCGCTGCGCTTCGGCACGGTCGGCGCGCCCCAGACCACGCCCAAGCCCGGCGGCACGCCGCTCGCTATCGCCCACAGCCGCGCGCTCGGCTTGGATCACCTCGAGATCGCTTGGGTGCAGAGCGTGCGCGTCACCGATGAAGCTTGCGCTGCCATCAAAGCGGCGGCTGAGCAGCACGCCATCACGCTGAGCGTCCACGCGCCCTACTTCATCAATCTGAACAGCCAGACCGCCGAACTCATGCGCAAAAGCGATGAGCGGTTGCTGGCGGCGGCGCGCAAAGGCTTCCTAGCGGGCGCGCGCGATATCGTCTTTCACGCCGCCTCCTATCACAACCAGCCGCCTGAACGAGTCTACGAGCGCGTGCGCGAAAAGTTGCTGGAGCTGACCGCCATCCTGCGCGCCGAGGGCGTTGAGGTGACTTTGCGCCCTGAGACGATGGGCAAGCCCGCCATGTTCGGCTCGTTGGATGAGGTCATTCAGCTCAGCCGCGAGGTCGAGGGCGTCCTGCCCGCCCTCGACTTCGCCCATCTGCACGCCCGCGACGGCAAGCACAACACCTACGAGGAGTTCCGCGCCATGCTCAAAGCGGTCGAAGATGGGCTGGGCAGGCGCGGCTTAGAGACTCTGCACATCCACTTGAGCGGCATCGAGTACGGTCCGAAGGGCGAGCGTCAGCACATCCCGCTGAACGAGGCGGATTTCGCCTACCGCGAGCTGCTGCAAGCCCTGATCGAAGTCGAGGCGCGCGGCACAGTCGGCGTGGAGGCGCCGGAGCCGTTCCACGTGGCGGATGCGCTCACCCTGCAGGCGACTTATCGGCGGCTGCGCGCCGTTCACGAGGGCAGCGCCATCCAGCCGCTCGAAGACGAGGCGTGACGCGCCGCGCGCCCTCAAAACCGACCTTTCATTTTGCCCCAGAGGCGCTAGAATAAGGGGGCGGCTTTTTTGTGCCGCGTCTTGCCCGATCAGTGCTTATTGCGGCTGCCTTATGTCTAATTTTGACCATTTATATACGCCGTGGCGCTACGGCTATCTGAGCGGCGATAGAAAGAAGCCCGAAGTAGACTGCATCTTCTGCGCTAAAGTCAACGCCGACGATCAGGCTGAGCTGGTCGTCTACCGCTCGACCCATGTGTACGTGACCTTGAACCTGTATCCGTACAACAACGGTCACTTGATGGTTGTGCCATACGCCCACGTGCCGAGCACCGAGCAGCTGCCGCCTGAGGCGCTGACCGACTTGATGCTCACCACCAACGCCGCCTTGGCGGCGCTGCGGCGCATCTATAAGCCGCAGGCGTTCAATGTGGGCGCCAATCTGGGCGAGGCGGCGGGCGCGGGCGTGGCGGGGCATTTTCACCTGCACATCGTGCCACGCTGGGCAGGCGATACCAACTTCATGTCGGTGGTCGGCGGCACGCGCATCATCCCCGACGAACTGGTTGAGACGTGGCGCAAACTGCGCGAGGCATGGCAAGCGCCGCCGAGCGGCGGCTAGTTTTTTCAAAAAGAGGACTGTTTTTATGACGACGAATGGTAAACAAGCATCCGATGTGGTGATCCTGAGCGGCGCGCGCCTGCCGCAGGGCAAGTTTCTGGGCGCGCTGAAGCCGTTCAGCGCCGTGCAGCTGGGCAGCATGGCGGTGCGCGCCGCCATCGAGCGCAGCGGCTTGCCGCCTGAGAGCATCAGCGAGGTGATCATCGGGCAAGTGGTGGCGGCTGGCTCTGGGCAAGCTGTGCCGCGCCAAATCTGGATCGGGGCGGGCTTCCCGACGAGCGTCGGCGGCATCGCGGTCAACAAAGCCTGTGGCAGCAGCCTGAAAGCGGTCATGTTGGCGGCGAACGGCATCAAGGCGGGCGATGGCGTCGCTTACGTGGCGGGCGGCGTGGAGAGCATGAGCAACGCGCCCTATCTGGATATGACGGCGCGCAGCGGCGCGCGTTACGGTCACGTGGAGCTGAAAGATAGCCTCCAGCACGACGGCTTGTTCTGCTCAATCACCGATCAGCTGATGGGCAACGCCGCTGAGTTCATCGCCGATCAGCTTGAGGTCAGCCGCGAGGAGATGGACGAATTTGCGCTCAGCAGCCATCAAAAGGCAGCGGCGGCGACCGAAGCGGGCAAATTCAAGGCGGAGATCGTGCCGATCACCTTGCAGGATAAGAAAGGCGCGCTCACGCTGGATCGCGACGAGCCGATCCGCCCGGATACAACCATGGAGTCGCTCGCCAAGCTCAAGCCCGCCTTCGATCCGAACGGGCGCGTCACGGCGGGCAACGCGCCCGGCTTGAACGACGGCGCCTCAGCCGTGGTGGTGGCGCGCCGCGACTTCGCCGAGCGGCACGGCGTGCAGCCTTTGGCGCGCGTGGTGGGCTACGGGCAGGCGGCGCTCGATCCGCGTTGGCTTTTCTACGCGCCGGTCAAGGCGATTCCGGTGGCGCTGGAGCGCGCCGGCTGGCAAATGGCGGACGTCGATCTGTTCGAGATCAACGAGGCGTTCGCCGCCCAAGTGCTGGCAGACCTGCGCGGCTTGGCGCGCGAGGGCTACGAGTTGCCGATGGACAAGCTGAACGTCAATGGCGGCGCGATCGCGCTCGGACATCCCGTCGGCGCTAGCGGCGCGCGCGTGCTGATCACCTTGATCTACGCCCTCAAGGATCGCGGACTCAAGCGCGGCGTAGCGGCGTTGTGCTTGGGCGGCGGCGAGGCGGTCGCCATGGCGGTTGAGGTTGAGTAGCCGTCGCGCGTTGCGCCGTCTATACTCAGAGGCGCTGATGAACTGATCAAGATCGGAGTGTGCGCTATCCGTCACGTGACGCTGATTTTGCTGGCTGCGTTGTTCCTCGCCGCTTGCGGCGCGGATCGTCCCGTCCTGCCGACCGCCACGCCCTTGCCGACGCCCACGCCGCTCTCGCAGCCGCTGCCGACCGTGGCGACGGCTGTGCCGTTCGGCGCCGAGACGCGCCCCTTCCCGCTCGTCATCCTCTCGGAGGATATCAACGCGGTCGGCGGGGCGCTGGAACAGGCGTTGCGCGATCAAACGGGCTTCTCGTTCCGCGTTGAGTTCTATGCCAGCCCGACTCAAGCCCTCGCCGCCTTGTGCGGCGAGCTGCCCGCCTTCGGAGTCGTGGATAGTTGGACTCTGCTCGCAGCACAGGCGCGCGGCTGCGCATCGCCGCTGCTCTTCACTGAGCAAGTCGAGGGCGCACGCCGTCTCAGCGGCATCAGCAGCCAGATCGTGGCGGCGAGCGGGAGCGGTATCACAGCCGTGCGGGACTTCGCCGGGCGCGTTTTCTGCCGCGTGCAGGACGGCGGCTTGAGCGACTGGATTCTGCCCGCCCTCGCCATGCGCAGCAACGGCTTCGATCCCTTTTTGAGCTTCAGGGACGTGCGCCGCCTGCCGGATGTCCCCTCGATGCTGCGAGCTGTGGCGCTGGGCGAGTGCATCGGCGCCATCGAGACGGGCACGCTCAGCCGTTACCGCGTCGAGGGCGTGAACCTGACTCAGGCGCTGCGCACCGTCCTCACCACGCCCGAAGTGCCGCTGGGCGGCTTGGTCGTCTCGCCGCTGATCCCCGCCAGCCTGAGCGAGCAAGTCCGCCAAGTCTTTTTGGAGAATCGGGCGGCGTGGCGCGCCGCTGTGAACGTCAGCGCCTTCGTGCCAGCCGAGTCGGGGCGCGTGGCGGCGCTCGATGCGCTCTTGCGCCTCGCCGCCCTCGATCTGCTGACCGCCAGCCGCTGAGCGCGCATGAATCGCCTCGCTCCGCCCGCCGATCTCGCCGCCATCATCGTGACGTGGAACGTGCGCGAGCTGGTCTTGGAGGCGCTACGGACTCTGACCGCCGATCTCGCCGCGAGCGATCTCGACTGGGCGGTCTGGGTGGTCGATAACGCCTCGTTGGATGGCACGGCTGAGGCGATCCGCGCCGCCGCCTTCGAGCGCGTGACAGTCATTGAGAGCGGGGCTAATCTGGGCTTCGGGGCGGGCAATAACCTCGCGCTGCGGGCGCTCGGCTTCAGCGATGCGCCCGGAAATGCCCCGAACGCCCCGCGCGCCGTCTTCCTGCTCAACCCGGATACGCTCGTCCAGCGCGGCGCCGTGCAAGCGCTCTACGAGGCGCTCTTCAGCTTGCCCTGCGCCGGTTTAGTCGGAGCGCGCCTGAGCTACCCCGATGGCTCGCTGCAGCATAGCGCCTTCCGCTTCCCCGGCTTGACTCAGATCGCCATCGATCTCTTGCCGCTGCCCGCTGCGCTGCAAGGCAGACTCTACGAGAGCGCCTTGAACGGACGCTATCCGCGCCGCTTATACGCGCCCGATCAACCGCCTTTCGCGGTTGAACACACGCTCGGCGCCGCCATGATGCTCCGCCGCGAGGCGATTGAGGCAGTCGGGCTGTTCGATGAGGGCTACTTCCTCTACGCCGAAGAGCTGGACTGGAGTCTGCGCATTCGGCGCGCCGGCTGGGAAATCTACCTTGTGCCGCGCGCGCACATCACGCACCTAGAGGGGCAGAGCGCCCGCCAAGTCCGCCCGCAGAGCGTGGTGCATCTGTGGCGCAGTCGGCTGCGCTTTTACCGCAAATTCTACACGCCCTTGCGGGCGTGGCTCGCCAAGCGGCTGATCGCTTTGGGGATGCGCGCCCAGATCGGCAAGGTGCGGCGCATGGCGGCTCGGGGCGCACTGAGCGCCGCTGAGTCTGAGGCGCTGATCGCAGCCTATCGGGAGGTGCTGCGCCTGTGACGCGCCTGATCGCCGTCATCCTGACCAAAGATGAGGAAGCGCACATCGCGGCGTGCATTGAATCGGCGCGCTGGGCGGATGCCGTGATCGTCTTCGACTCGTTCAGCGCGGATCGTACCCTTGAGATCGCTCAAGAATGCGGCGCGCAGATCGTCCAGCACCCGTTTGAGAACTACAGCGCTCAGCGCGAGGCGGCGCTGCGCCTGTTCGAGGCGCAGACCGAGTGGCTGTTCTTCATCGATGCCGACGAGCGCTCCAGCCCTGAGCAAGCCGCCGAGATGCGCGCCGCCATCGCCCAGACTGAGCATGATGGCTTCTGGCTGCCGCGTCACAACTACATCTTTGGCAGGCTGACGCGCGGCGCGGGCTGGTACCCTGATTATCAGCTGCGCTTGCTGCGCGCCCGCCGCGCCCGCTACGACCTGACCCGCGACGTGCATGAGATCGTGTTGCTAGACGGCACGGCGGGCTATTTGAGCGTCCCGCTAGTGCACTATAACTACCGCGACGCCCGCCAATTCCACCACAAGCAGCGCCGCTACACCGCTTTCGCCGCACAGGAGCTGTTCAAGCAGGGCGTGCGCGCCAAGCCGCACAATTACATCCTGCAGCCGCTGCGCCATTTCCGTTGGCGCTTCCTGACTCTGGGCGGCTACCGCGACGGTCTGCACGGCTTGCGGCTCTCGCTGCTGATGGCGTACTACGAGTGGCGCAAGTACGTCTTGTTGGGGCGTTTGTGGCGCGAGGCGGCTCAAGTGCGCTGAAGAATCTCGACGAGGGCGTGCAAGCCGCCTGAGACGAGGCTGTGTCCGCCCAGCACGACGGGGATCGGCGCGGTCGCCGCCGCGAAAGTGAAGGCGCGCAGCCATTCATCCTCAATCGCCCAGTGCCACAGCAGGTCGGAGGCGTAGCGATCCGCCGCGCTGGGCGTCATGCCGCGCGCCGCGAACAGGACGCGCGTATCGAACAGGACGGCGTCCGCCAGCTCAGCCAGCTGAGCGAAGAAGCCCTCCATGCCCAGACCCTCCAGCATGGGCAGCAACAGCGAGCGCACCTCGCCGCGCGCCTCGCGCTCGCTGGCGACCATGCCGCGCTCTTCGGCGATCACGCGCGTCCAGACTTGGCAGACGCGATTGAGGGCGCTCCACGCCATCGGCGAGACGCGCCCGATCAGCGCGACGGTCTTGCCGTTTTGCCGCAATACGTCCAAGACCGCCTCGATGGGGATCGAGGTCAGGCGCACGTCATCGAGGACGGCGCGCAAATTGGGCATGATATCGGGATGCTGAGCCAGCAGCGCCAGATCGGTGGGCGTATCGATATCGAAGCCGGTGGCGGGGCGCAAGGCGGAGAGCGCCCGCACTTCGTAGCCGCCGTTCTCGCGCAGCGCCCAGGCAATGCTGTTATCGCGGCGCTGATCGGCGACGATGGGCAGCGCTCGTGCCACTTGGGTGAAACCGATCCAGTCGCTGCTGTGCAGATTGTTGGTCAGGGCGAGGCGGTCGGGCAGGTTGGAACTGCCGCTCGCCGCTTGCGTGACGATGCCCACGATAGTCTCCATGAGCGTCGAGTCGAGCAGGGGGGTGCTGCCGCCGCCAAAGTAGAGCGCTGGATCGTAGCGGTAGGCGCTGATCAGGGCGGCGAGGCGCTGCCCGAAGTGAAAGGGCGCGTTGGGCAGGTCGTCGGCGCGGATCAGGTCGCGGTCGTCGGAGAGCCAATCGGTCTGTGGGGCGGCTAGGACGATCTGCTCGACGCGGTTAGCGCGCAACAAGTGAAGCAAATCGCGGACGTTGGCGCGCTGCGCATCGCGCACGAGCTGTTCTTGGGGCGTGCTGCCGCCCGCCCCAAGCATGATGACCGCCCCAAGACCCGTCATAAATTGTTCTCACTGTTGATGCCCGATCAAGGCGGGAGCGCCCGCCCACCACGCGCCGAGAGGTCACTGCAGCGGCTGCAAGAGACCGAAATTGCCTTCCTTGCGGCGATACAGCACGTTGATGGTGTGCGTCTCGGCGTTGAAGAACATGAAGAAGTCGTGACCGAGCAGCTCCATTTGATCAATCGCCTCTTCTTCGCTCATGGGCAGCACCTCGATGCGTTTGCGGCGCACAATTTGAGGCGTCGGCTCTTCTTCTTCGGTCACGCCTTCGGGCACTTCGGCGGCGGCGAACTCAGGCTCAAGCATCTCGAATTTGTCGCCCGCACGCCGACGGCGCTTGCCCTTATAGCGGCTGATCTGGCGGTACATCTTATCCACTACAGCATCAATGGCGGCGAAGGCATCGGCTTGAGAGCGCTCTTCAGCGCGCAGGATCGTGCCGCGCCGATCCCGCACGGTCAGCTGGGCGATGCTTTGATTGCCGCTGCGCCGATGCTCTTCGCTCAGTTCGAGGGTCACCTGAGTGATGTGAGGCAAATAGCGGTCGAGGCGGGCGAGTTTTTTCTCGGCGTAGCCGCGCAGCCGCTCGCCCAGTTCAAAATTTTTTGCGTGCAACTGTACATTCATGGTTTTTTCCTCTCAAAAAAGATGAAACGACGGCGTCCCATGATGCTGTAATCATGATTGCTTAATATTATAGCTCAGCGCGCGCCGATGAGGTAGTAGGGTCTCTGCACAAGCCGCTCGGCGGGGCGGGCAGCGCTCAGTTGCCGCCCGCCAAGTCCTGCCCGACGATCAGCTTGATATCGATGCCGACGGGCGCGTCCGTCTCGATGCGGATGGCAGTGCCATCTAAGCCCAGCACTTGGGCGAGGTAGCGCGCCGTCTCCATCTTGCCCGTGTAGACGTGAATCTCGGTCTTGGGATAGGGGAAATCGCTCTTGAGCGTGCCGATCTCCACCACGTTGAAGCCTTCGTTGATCAGTCTATCGCGCGTGCGAGCCGCCAAGCCATCCACCAGAGCGCCGTTTTCCACATACAGCCGCGCGTTCTCGGCGGCGATGGGCGATCCGGACGGGGCGCCCGTGCCGGAGTCGAATAGGCGCACCACCAGCGCAAAAACCTCCTCGGCGATGGGCGAGAGCACCTGCTCGCCGCTGGGCAGCGTGCTGTAGAGCAGCTGACCGCCCTCGCCTTCCCGCCTGATGGTCAGCACGGCGGATTTGATATCGGTGATCTCTTGGGCGAGGTTTGCCAGCGCCAGAATTTCCTCAAAGGTCAGGTCGGTGCGGATGTTCTCGGCGAGCGAGTTCCAGATGGCGCCCGCCTTGCCGATCAGGGCAGCCACGCCGCCCAGACTGAGCGCCCGCTCGCGCACGGCGCGGATGACCTCTTGCTGGCGCAGGGCGCGCCCGAAGTCATCGCCGGCGTTGTGGCGCACGCGCGCGTATTGCAGCAGGCGGGTCGAGTCGAGCGCCTGACAGCCGGGCTGAAACTCGACCGTGATCACGCCGTAGGTCTCGTAATCGGGGTACTGATCGTCGAAGATGCGCTCGGTCGGGCAGACGGTCACCTCGCCCAGCGCGTCGATGACGGTGCGGAACGCCTCGAAGTTGATCAGGACGTAGCGATGGATCGGGATGCCCAGCAGCGCCTCAACCGTGCGAACTGCTAGCTTCGGTCCGCCGCCGTCGGGCGGGTAGTTGAGCTGATCGCCGATGAAGTTCGCCGCGTTGATGCGATTGGGCGAGAGCGGCGGGCTGATATCGGGGATTTTCACCCACACATCGCGCGGGATCGAGAGCATAGCGGCGCTCTTGCGGATGGGGTCTAGGCTCAGCACGATGATGGTATCGGTGCGGAACGGTCCAGTCTCGTTAGGGCGCTGATCGACGCCCAGCAGCAAGATGGTCAGGCGCTTGGGATCAGTCCAGACGGGGATGGCGCTCCCTTCAGCGGGCGATTCGGGCGCGGAATCGACGGCGGTCGGCTGCGCTTGGAGGGCGGCGGTCGGCGTACTCTCCTGCAGCGGGACGGGCGTGGCGGTCGGCGCGCCAAACTGAGGTGGCGGCGGCAGCTCGATGGGCGATTGCAAGACGATCTGGCGGACGCCGATGTACGCTCCAAGCGCGGCGAGCGCGGTCACGAAGGCGGCGAGGATCACGATGATCAGCACGAAAAGCGGCGAGAAGCGCATTCGAGGTCACTCTCCTTGCCACGTGAAGCTGTGGATCAGGCTCCACGGGCTGATGACGAGGTAGCTGCCGTCGGCTTGTTGGCGCGCCACGCCAATCTGCCAGTTGACGAGGTGAGTCGCGCCGACGGGCGGCATCAGCTCGCGGGGCAGGCGGAAGGTGGTGGCGCGCGTGGTATGTTGCCACGTCTGTTGGCGGGTCATGTCCGACCAGACGATCAGGTAGAACTCCTCAGGCTGTAAGAGGGCGACGGGCAGCCAGATCAGCTGCGCATCGCCACGCACCTCAGCTTGGTGGCGGGGCGAGACGATGCGCGGAGCGCTATAGGGCGGCGTGGGCGTGGCGGTCTCCAGACCGCTGCGCGTGGGCGTGATGGTGGGCGTGGGCGTCGGACCGGGAATTTTGAGCGCCTGCCCGACGACCACAATCGGGCGGCAGCCTTGCGCGCCGATGGGCTTGGTCAGGTCGCAGCCCGTGCAGTTGAGGACGGTCGGCGGGTTCATGGCGCACAGCTCGCGCAGAGTCGCGCCGCTATTGAGCTGCACGGTGGTGATGTTCTCGCCCTCGCGCACGACGTAAGTCGCCTCAGCGAAGACGCGGACGCTCAAATCGGGCAGTTCGCGCGCTACGACGGTCTGGGTCAGCTCGTAGCCGAGCGGCGTGGGCGTGGGCGTGGGCAAGGGGATGCAATAGGTATTGCCCGCCTGAATGGTGTTGGAGTTGGGCGCCATGCCGTTCAGCTCGCGCATGGCGGCGAGGAGTGCGGGCGAAGCCTCGCGGTACAGCCCGCTGCGCGCTAGCAAGCCGTAGAGCGTATCGCCGGGGCGCGCCACCAGACATGGCGGCGGCATGGTCGGCGTCGGCGGGACGATCTGGGCGGCGACGGTCGGCTGTTCGGGCTGTGTGGCGACGATCATCGGGCGCAAGGGCGGCGCGCTGGGCGGCTCAGCGCTGGGCGGAGTCGGCGTGGGGGTGGCGGAGGGCGTGGGCGAGGGCGACGGACTCACAATCGGAGCGACAGTTGGCTGCGGGAGGCTCTCAGGTTGGCAGGCTGCCGCTGCCAGCAGTGCGAGAGCCGGCGCGGCAAGGCGCAAGAGATGATTCTTGAACATCGGCATGACTCAGCGGCGGCTCTGCCACGTAAAGGTTCGGACTTCGGTCTGGCGATCGCTGGGGATGACGGTGTTGCCGTCGCGCAATTCAGCGATGGTGACTTGCCAAGCGAAGAGGTGGCGTCTGCCATCGGCGGGTTGCCATTCGACGGGCAGGGTGAAGAACAATTCGCGCGTGGTGATGTTGTAAGTCTGCTCAGCCGTGCGGTTGACGACGGTCAGCAGGTAGACCTCGCCGACGTTCAGCTGTCCGCTCGATGTCCAGCGCAAGGTGGGCAGCTCAAACGAGTCGAAAAGCATGTTGTTGCTGGGCGAGAGGCTGAACGGGGCGTTGACGGTCGGCGTGATAGTGGGCGTGGGCGTCTCGCTGCCGCTGGGCGTGGGCGGGATGGTGGCGGTGGGCGTAGGGGCAGGCACGCGCAGACGTTGCCCCTCGTAGACCATCACGCGGCAGGAGGCGCCGCCGCCGACCTGACCGAAATCGCAGCCTTCGAAGAGGATTTCGGGGTTCAGGTTGCTCAGGATGCTCATGGTGATGCCGCGCTCCAGCACGATTCCGACGGCGGTCTCGCCGCGCTTGACGGTATACCACATCACGCCGGGCGGCAAGGTCGGCTCAAGGCGCGGCGCAGCCAGCGGATCGGCTTCTTCGGGGTCGGCATTGGGCTGACCCACCACCGTCGGGCGCGGAATCTCGATCTCCTGCCCAACTTGCAGTTGAGCGGCGCTGCTCATGTTGTTGCGGCGCAGGATCACGTCGATGATGGCGGCATCGCGGTGACCGCAGCGCAGCGCCATGGCGTAGAGCGTATCGCCGGGCGCCGCCGTCTGGATGCACGGTCCGAGCGTGGGTTCGGGCGTGCGAGTGGGCGGCACGGGCGTCACCGTCGGGATGTTCAGGGTGGGCGCCACGAACAGGCGCGTGTTGGTGGGCGGCGGGGCGAGGCGCACCGCCTCAGCGCCTTCGGCGGGGAAGGTCGGCGAGAGCAAGGGCGTTGGCGTGGGCGGCAAAGTTGGCAAAACTAGGATCGCCAAAGGCGTGATCAGATTGCTCACGTCGGTGCCGAGCAACGGCGTCGGCGTGAGGGTAGGTGTCAGGGAGGGCGTCAAAGTTGGCGGGATGTCGGTCGGCGTGGCGCTGAGCAAAGCAGCGATGCGAGCGCTCTCGCGCTCCTGCAACCACATGAACAGATTTGCGCCGATCAAGATTAACCCGATCAGGACGCCGATCAAGACCAACGGCAAGGGCGAGAGCTGTAGAGCGCCCTCGTACAAGTCGACCTCGCTCGGCTCGGCGTTGGCGAGGGGCGGCAGCGCAGCCCGAATCGGCTTAGGGCGCGGCGGGGGCGGCGTCGGCGGCGGGGCGGCGATAGGCGTGCCACGCAAGGCTGCGCCGCATTGGTCACAGCGCAGCGCCTCCAGCGGCTGCCGCGCTCCGCAGATCGGGCAAAGTTGCGCAGGCGTGTTTGCTCGTTTCATCGCGCTCCATTATAACAGGTCTAGTCAAGGCTGCTCTAGAGAGCGTTGCCTGAGCGTAGAGGCGCAACTTGAAAGGTGCGCTCTGCGTATGAACCGATAATGAAGACTTCAACATGAGCGTGATCGATGTGGGTTGTGGTAGTAGCGGCAGTGGCAGTCAGCTTGAGCCTCACTTTCTGGCAGCAGATCGTGGCGTGGGCGAATCGAACGCTGGCGGACTGGCTGGGCAGACTTTTCGGCGAGGACGTGCGCGAGGCGTTCGTCCTGCTCTTGGCGGCGGCGGATCGGCTGAGCGTGGCGGCGCAGCGCGCCTTGAATGCCGTGCGCGAGCGCCTCGTGCGGGCGCGCATCCTCTTTCGGCGCGCGCGAGAGGGGCGGCTGCACGAGAAAGTGCTGCAAGCTGATTTTCAGCGCGAAGACGGGCAGATCGTGCGGCTGGAGCAGGCGGAGGTCGTGCCGTGGCACGAGCTGCCCGACGAAGTGCGCGAGAAATTCATCCGTCGGCAATCGGCGCAGGTGGAAATTGAGCTGCGCCTGAAGGAGTAACGCATGGCACAACCATCTAACGAGGGACAGCCACAAGGCTGTCTGATGAGCCTGATCAACTTCCTTGTGCGCGGGCTGATGCGCCTGTTCGGCATGGGCGCGCGCGGAGTCCGTGCGACCGTGATGCCGCCCGACGAAACCTTCAAGGCGTACGTGGACGCTTGGGTCTCGGAGCGCATCGCCGTCTGGCTGCATCAGACGCGCGCCGAGATCAACCCTGAGGATGCCGCCAAAGTCCTCAACGGCGAGGGCGCTCACTTGCACGAGGTGCGCCGCCTGATCTACGAGACGCTGATCGACGCCAAGGTGACCTTCTCGCAGCGCGAGGGCAAGCAATACCTTGAGGTAGAGGCGTATATGGCGCCGCGCCAACATAATGGCAAGCAGCCGCACATCCTGCGTTGGCGCGCCGAGCGCGAGATCGCTTGGCACGACATCCCCAACGATGTGCGCGAGCGCTTGATCCGTCTGCGCGAGCCCGTCACGCTCGGCTACAACGTGCCGCAAGGCTGAGCGAGCGCCCCGAAAGGACCTCAAGATGTTACCCTTGCTCACGCTCGGCTTGGCAGTGGCAGGCACGCTGCTCTTTTGGTCAGCCGTGCAGAATTGGCTCTCCGACGTGCTTGCGCGCGCGCGGACTCGCTTCGGCGCGCTGGCGGAGCGGCTGCAATCAGCGCTGGTCTTGATCGACCGCGTCGTGGTGAACGGACGGCGCGTCTTCGTCCTGACGGCGCGCGCCCTCTTCGGCGATCAGTCTGCCGAGACGCCCTTGAGCGTCGAGGAGATGCGCGAGATCGCGCCCGCCGATCTGCCGCAAGAGCTACGCGCCCGCCTTGAGCGCGGCGAATCGCTTGAGTACGAACTCTCGCTCAACAGTATGAAGCTGGTGGAGAAGCCTAAGCCCAATGTCACCTATCGCGTGGTCGTCCGACGGGCGGACTAAAGCGCCGACTCAGAGGGAGCGCGCCGCTGAGGATATCAGCGAGCGCATGGCGCTCTTCACGCCTGAGCAGCCGCGCCGTCGTCTCGCCGATCTGGTGCTGAGCGCCGAGACCGAGCGCGCCTTGCAGGTGGCGCTCGCCAAGATTCAGCATCACGCCTTGCTCTACCAGACGTGGGGATTGGCGCAGATACATCCTGAGGGGCGCGGCATCGCCATCAATCTGTATGGTGCCTCCGGCACGGGCAAAAGTTTCGCTGCAGAGGCGCTCGCTCAGCACTTGGGCAAGCCGATCATCCGCGTGGACTACGCCCAGTTGGAGTCGCGCTATGTAGGCGATACGCCCAAGAACATCGCCGCCGCCTTCGATGCCGCCCGTCAGCACGACGCCGTCCTGTTCTTCGATGAAGCTGACTCGGTGCTGAGCCATCGCGTCACCAACATCACGCAAGCCGCCGATTACGGCGTGAACATCTCGCGCTCCACCCTACTCTTGCAGCTGGACTCCTTCGAGGGGGTGGTGATCTTCGCCACGAATTTGGCGCGCAACTACGATCCAGCAGTGGTGCGGCGCATCTTGGCGCATGTGCCGTTCACCTTGCCCGATCAGGCGGCGCTGGTGCGGCTGTGGCGCTATCACTTGCCGCCACAACTCCCGCGCAGCGCGGATGCCTCGCCGGAAGCGTTGGCGGCGCTGAGCGAGGGGCTGAGCGGCGGCGACGTGCTGAACTGCGTGCTGTTGGCGGCATCGGCGGCGGCGCTGCGCGGCGCGGGGGAGGTCGCTCTGGCGGATTTCAGCGCTGCCATCGAGCAGGTGCGCCGCGCCAAAGCCGAGATCGGGCGGGACGGGCTGAGCTAAGAGACGGCGCGTTTGGTCGCGGCGCCGCGATAAGGTCGCGGGCCGTACTGATCCATGATCAGGCGGCGCAGACTCTCATAATTGCCCTCTGCCTCTTGCACGCGGCGGAACAGCTCCATGAAGCCGTGCGGCTTGACGAGGAAGATATCCGTGCCGATGCCGAAAGCTTCATCGATCAGCTCCCGATGATCGTGCATGGTCGCCATGATCAGCAGCGCTTCGGGATGCATCTCGCGCAGCTTGGGGATGATCTCGACGCCGCGCGCATCGGGCAGTTGGTGATCGACGAGGGCGAGCGTCAGGCGCTCGACCGACTGGGCAAAATTGAGCGCTTGCTCGCCCGACTCCGCGCCGTAAACTTCAAAGCCCGCCATCTGCATCAGCCGCACCATGAATTCTCGGTTCGCCAGTTCGTCGTCGGCAACAATGGCATATTTGACGCTCACGATGTCACTTTCCCGTCATAGTTAGGCGTTGTTGTACTTGTTGAGTATCTCTAGAAAATCGCTCACGCCGAAAGGCTTCGAGAGATAATCAGTGCAGCCGGCGGCGAGGCAACGCTCGCGGTCGCCGACCATGGCGTAAGCGGTCAGGGCGATGACGGGCACTTGCAGTCCCGCCTCGCGGATACGCCGCACCAGCTCGACTCCGTTCAGCTTGCCTGCCAGCTCGATGTCCATGAAGATCAGGTCAAACTCTCGGTTCAGGATGCGCGGGCACGCCTCCTCGCCATCTGTGTAGACTGTGAGCGCGTGTGGCGTCATGCTGATGATGCGCTGTACCAACGCCACATTCGCAGCGTTATCTTCAAGGTACGCGATGCGCATGTCACGAGGCACTCATTTGGTCAGTCTGCGCCTGCGTCTCAGGCTGCGCCATCGGCAGCGTGAAATAGAAAGTGCTGCCCTTGCCCACTTCGCTCTCCACCCAGATGCGCCCTTGCATCAAGCGCAGCAGATGGCGCGTGATGGTCAAGCCTAAGCCCGACCCGGTGTTGCCTTGCCGTCTGCCGCTGGCGCCTTGCTTGAATTCCTCGAAGATCGTCTCTTGATCCTCAGGCGCGATGCCGATGCCCGTATCTTTGATCCAGAAGAGCACCTCGCCGTTCGCGTTCGGGCGCCCGCCGAAGGTGATGCTGCCCTGCGGCGTGAACTTGACGGCGTTGCTGGTCAGGTTGAGCATGACTTGCTGAATGCGCAGCGGATCGCCTAGCACTTCGGGCAAGCCTTCGGGCGGCAGATCGAATTCGAGGGCAATCGGCTTGCTGCCGATCAGGCTGGCTGCCGTCGCTTTGACAGTGTTGAAGATCGGCTCCAGCGAGACGTTCTCGATGATCACATCGAGGCGACCGGCGTCGATCTTAGCTAGATCGAGGATGTCGTTGATCAGCTGTAATAGAGTCCTGCCGCTGTTGTAGATCAGCTGGATGTCGTTGCGGTATGGCTCTGGCAGCGGCACATTTTGATACATCATCGGGTACTTGAGCATGGTCTCGCTGAAGCCGATGATGGCGTTGAGCGGCGTGCGCAGCTCATGGCTCATGTTGGCGAGGAACTGCCCGCGAAAGTTTTTGGCTTCGGCTTCGGCGGCGCGCGCCGCTTCGAGCGCGACGTTGGCTTGCTGCAATTCATCCGAGAGCGCCTTTTGGCGCATGTAGCTGCGCTGAATTTCTTGTTGGGTATCGAAGAGCTGATCTTTGAGCTGGCGCTCTTTTTGGTAGCTGCGCAGCGACCACTCCGTGATGCTGTACATCTCGCCGGCGAACTGCACTGCGATGCCGACCGTGAAGATCATCAGCAGGATCGAGGCGAGCTGAATGCTGCTGATCGCAAAGACGGGCTGCCCGATGTTCGGCACGATCACGGCGATGGCGATGCCGATGCCTAAGCCTACTAATGCCGAGCCGAGCGGCAACAGCAGCGCAACCGCCAACACAACGCAGGGCAAGGCAAGCGCCGCGAGGTGCGTGGCTGTCCCCTGCGTTGTGTTGCTCTCAACATACAGCAGGAGTGCAAAGGCGAGATACAAACCGCCCGCAAAACACCACGTCGCCACTCGATAGCGGTTACGATTCAGGAAGAACGAGGTCAGCGCGCAGCCGATCAGGATCACTACGCCCGCCACCAGCAAATCGCCAACGCGCGCTAAGCCCGCCGAAGTTGAGACGACCAGCACCGCCCAGAATAGCAAGAAGACGATGCCTGCCGTCAGCTTCCATAGCAAAGCTAGGCGTTCGGCGCGCACTTGATCCGCAAAAGCGCTCGGATTCTCGTTCTGAGACGACTTCTGAGAAAGTGTATTAGCCATCGCAAACGCTCTCTTAAGAAGAGTAAAAAGACAAAGCAGCCTACTCAACAGTATAACAATCTTAGGCGCTGAAGCGATAGGTTTTCGGGAAAATTGGGCGAAGGTTGTTATGCAAACGCACAAA
>CALKXH010000049.1 GCA_938005675.1 uncultured Anaerolineae bacterium | reverse complement strand
TCGCTGGCGAAGGCGACGCGCATAGTGACGATGTAGGCGCCATCGGGCAGGGGCTGCGGCACGCGCGCCGAGAGCTGCGAGGTGTTGCTCGGCACGACGCCCGCCTCTTCGAGCGGAATTGGGTTGCCACGCTCGTCGGTCAGGCTGATGGTGCTGAAGCGCGGCTCTAACCCCTCGCTGAACCACGCTTGAATGCGCGTCGGCGAGCGCGCCAACACGGCGCGGTTATCCGGGATGACGCGAATCAGATAGCCGTGCGCCTCAACGGGCTGCGGTGAGCTCAGCAGGGCGCTCGGCAAGAGCAGCAGGGCGAGGATCAGCAGGCGGCGCACGCGGAAGTCACTCCAAGCGGAAGCTATCGGGCGATTGATCGGCTTTGGGCGAGATTTTAGGCGCCGACTCGCTCGTCTCAACGGACTCGGCGCGCCCGCGCCGCAAGGTTGTGTTCAGCATTGGCGCGAGGAACATCACGAGGAAAATGCCGATGGCGAGCGCTACGAAAATCTCATCCCACCAGCCCAGCGCGCCGTGCGCAAGCGGTAAAGTCAACATCACACATCCGCACTTGACCCTTTTGCCCAGATTATAGCAACTTGTGCCGCCAATCACGAACGTGAGCGGGCAGATACGCCCGCTCACCTGTGTGAATGCCCGCTCAGTTGCTCTGCAACGTGAGCCTATGCACGGCTGAGGCTTCAATCGCCGCGCGGTCTAGGCGCAAGGGATAGCCCTCAAAGCGCCTCCACGCCGAGACCAGATCGCGGTAGTGCGGGCTGGCGGGATGTCCGCTTTGACCGGTGCTGTGAATCCCGATGCTGCGCTCCAGATCGGCGAAATCAAAGATGACGCGCAGCACCGAGATTTCTGTGACCTCGAAGGGGTCTTCGCCGTAGCTGCTGGAGCGATTGATCGTCGCGGCGGCGCCGCCCATCGGCACATCGGTGATGTTGACGTAGCTCTCGATCAGCCCGATGCCGCTCTGTCCGAGCGGGTTGCTGATGAAGTTGAGCTTGTGCAGCGCATCCCAACGCCATGTGTTGACATCCGTGCCCAGTCGCCCTGAGACGGTCTGGTAGGCGGCGGCGAGGGCAGCTCGCAAGATATCATCGCGGCTCTCGCGCACGTCGGGAGTCTCTAAATTATCCCACCAGATCGCCTCAGGCTGATCGAGCAGCCGCGCGGTTGACCACATGAAGCGCCCGTCGGTCACAGGCACATTGCCGACCTCATCCTGCCACAGCCGCGCTGCCAGTTCGTACTCAAAAGCGGCGAACCACGCCGCTTGCCCGCTCTCAGGGCGCATGTGGAAGTCCCAGCTGCGCAGCCAGTCCAGCGCGGCGGCGGGGATCGCCGTCCCGTGATCGAGGCTGAGCGCGACGGGCATCAGGGCGGCGGCGAAGCTGTTGTAGTTATCCTGTTGCATCTCGACGAAGGTCTGCACGGTGTGATCGGTGCGCGCGAGGAGCAGATCGTGAATGCGCTGGCTGCGATAGCCGTAATCGGCGTTGAAGTTGGTGAAGTAGGTCAGGTCAGTGCCGAAGCGCTCCTGCAGCTGAGCGGCGAAGGCGTCGGAGACGACGCGCTGATTGGCAGCCACGATGTAGCCGCGCTCCGGGTTGAACAGGCGCGGCATATGTTCGTAAGGCAGGTAGCCTTGCCACACATAGCGGCGCGTGCTGCCGTCCACAGGCGTCAGACCGTCGTGATCGGCGGCGCGGATCGGCACTCTGCCCGGCAGCACATAGCCGATGTTGCCGTCCACATCGGCGTACAGGAAATTCTGCGACGGGACTTGCCAGTCGGTCAGGGCGGCGCGGAAATCCTCCCAGTTCTGGGCGCGATTGACGGCTAGGAGCGACCCGATCAGGTCGTAGGGCTCCTGAGGATCGTTGCCCGCCCAGCGCAAGGCGAGCGGACGCTCGGCGTAGCGCTCATAGGCGGGCAAGTCGGTGATGACCGGACCGAAGATGGTCTGCCGCACAGTGATGACGACGCTATTGGGATCGTCGCCGAAGCGAATTTCCTCAGTCGAGAGGCTCATCTGCAGCTCTTCGCCGTCGACGATGTAGCGGTTGGGATCGTTGGGCGAGAGTTGCAAGGCGTAGAGGTCTTGCGTGTCGGTGTAGGGCGTGGTCAGCGCCCAAGCGATGCGCCCGTTATGCCCGATCAGCACGCCGGGCGTCCCCGCCAAGCTGAAACCGACCACGTTATAGGGGCATTCGGCGCTGATGGGCGCGCAGTGCAGCCCGATGCTGTAGAACAAGGAGGGCATCTGCGCATCTAGGTGCGGGTCGTTGGCTAGGAGCGGCTTGCCGCTGGCGGTGCGCGTCCCGTTCACGACCCAGCTGTTGCTGGCGGCGCTGCCGAAGGCGCGCTCGATCTGCGCGGCGCTGAAGCCGCTCTCGATGGCGCGCCGCAGGATGCCCAGCCGCTGCGGCGAGAGCCTCTCAGTGCTGGGGCGCGTCACAGCGGGCAGAATCGGCAAGTCGGACTCTTGGATGATCGGTTGGCGCGCCTCAAAGGGGAATTCGGGCAGCCAAGCGCGCCGCCACTCGGCGGCGCGCTCCTCGCCAAGGCGCTGCGCCGCGTTCAGGTAGCTCAGCTCGAAGCCGAAGTTGCCAGAGAGCTGCCACGCCAAGACCTTCGCCCAGACCATGCTGTGGAGCGGCTCCCAAGGCTCCACCGTGATGTTCACGCCCGTCAAGCCCAAGAGCGTGTACTCAAGCGCCAAATCCGAGGGGCTGCGCCCGCTGATGTAGGCGTTGACCCCGCGCGCGTACGCCTCTAGAACGTCGCGCGACTCAGGCGCGAGCGCGCGCAGGTCATTTTCGGCGGCTTGCCGCCAACCGACCGTCCGAATGAATTTATCGCTGTTCAGGACGCTCTCCACGCGCCCAGTCAGCTCGCCGATGCGCCCTTGCCCCACATGGCGCTGAAATTCCATCTGCCACCAGCGCTCCTGCGCGTGAACGACGCCCTGCGCAAAGAACAGATCGCGCGCGGTGCTCGCGTAGATGTGCGCTGTGCCTTGCGCATCGCGGTAGATGGTCACCGGCGCGCTTAAGCCGTTCAGCCTGAGCGTGCCCGCCAGCTGTGGCAAGGGGCGCTGCAGCGTGTAGACCACGAAGCCGCCCGCGCTCAGCAGGACGACGGCGACAATCAGCAGGACTATCAGAAGAATTCGGCGTAAACGTCGCATCCTTAAAGTCACCTTTCGCAAAATGTTTTGAGCGTCCCTTAATTTTAGCCTGTGGCACGGCGCGACGCGATTCGGTATGATAAGCGCCTATGGCGAAAGCAAAGAGCGAACAAGCAGCGCGCCGCGCCGCCTCGCGCGAGGCAAAAGTGCGCGACGGGATGCAAACTTTGGCGCAATGGCTGCGCGATTTGGTGCGCGGCGGCTTGGGCGCCGAAACAGTCCGCCGCGCCGAGACCTGGCAAGCCATCTCGGCGCGCCTGTGGGATGCACAGGCGCAAGGCGTGGCGCGCCAATTGACGGCGCTCGGCGCCACGCTGCAGCGCGAGCCTGACTGGTCGCCGCGCCTGCTGGAGGCGCTCGGACGGCTGCATTTGCTGGTGGAAGCCTACGCTCGCCTCGATCAGCTCCCCCTTGAGCAGCAAGCCGACGTGCGCACTGCCATCGGCTTCACCGAAAAGCAAGCCGATTTGCTCGCCCAAGACGGCACGCTCGATCTGTGGTTGGCGCTTGGCAGGCGCACCGAGCTGAACACAGAGGAAAATCTGTTTGCGCAGCGCACGTGGCTGCTGGGCTTGCAGACGGGCAAAATGGCGCTCCTGCTCGATTACGCCCATCAGAGCGTGTTCCACACGCTGGATCGGAGCTTTCCGCCCGCCACATGGCTGCAGACCGCCTGCGTCTATTATCCGAGCGCCTATCCGCTGCGCGTCGTGGCGAAAAACCGCGAGTCTGTGGCGGCTGAGCTATCCGACTTGCCGCACGCCCATCCGACGTTGCGCTCAGCCTTCGGAGCCTACGCCGCCGCGCTGAGCGCCAACCCGTGGCTGGAGCGCTTCCCGATGTTAGTGGCGAACGTGACGCCCTTTTACGAAAACAACGCGCTCGTCCTCGTCGATTCGAACGGCGAGGCGCTGCCCATCGATGAGCAGGATACGACGCGCCTCGCGCGCTTGCTGGCAGTCAGCGGCGGCGCGCCGATGACTATCTTCGGCGAATACGATGGACGAGCGTTTCTGCCCTTGAGCGCCTTCGCTCAGGAAAGGCTATCTGTGCTATGACCGACTCGCACAACCTCGAAGATACACAGCCGCGCCGCATCGCCTTGCCGCCCGAAGATGAGCCGCCCTCAAGCGGCTGCGGCAACACCTTGCTGATCGGCACGGTGGCGCTCGCCTTGCTGTTCATGTTCGTGGCGGTGGTCGGCTTGGCGGGGCTTGCCGGCTGGCGCGATGGCGGCATCGCCCGCCAAACGCAGCGCGCCGTAGCCCTGCTCGGCACCTTAGAGGGGCAACTCACCCTCGCCGCCAACGACCTCGCCAATCAGCAGTACGCCCTCGCGCGCGGACGCTGCCAATACATCCTAGAGCAGCAGCCTTTCAATCGCGGGGCGGCGGAGTGCCTCAGCACGGCACAGGCGGGCTTGCTCGCCACCGCCACGCCCACGCCCGCCCCGCCGACGGCTACCCCAACCGCCCCGCCCCAAGCGCCGACTCCGACGCTCGCCAGCGGCGCCTTCACGCCTGAGGAACTCTTCGCGCGCGGGCAAGAGGCGCTCCGCCGCAGCGATTGGGAGAGCGCCATGAGCTGGTTGGAGGCGCTGCGCGCCCTCGATGGCACTTTCCGCCGCCGCGAGGTCGAGGATATGCTGGTGACGGTCTATCAGGCGCTCGGCAACCAGTATCGCTTCGAGGGGCGGCTGAGCGAGATGGTCGTGGTGATCGAGAAGGCGCTCAAAATCCGCGCCTTGCCCGACACCGACTGGCAGTTCACCATCAACGCCACCAAGCTCTACCTCAGCGCGCGCGGCTACCTTGACGCCGGCAACTACGCGCTCGCCGCGCAGGTCTTCGCCACGCTGATGGAGATCGCGCCCAATTACCTGAATACACGCGAATTGGCTTGTCGCGCCTTCGCTTCAGCCGCCGACTCCGCCAATCAAGCCCGTTTTTGCCGTTGACGAGGGACTGATCATGCCCGCACGCCGCTTTCCGCGCCTGAGCCTCGCCTTCGCCGCCCTGATGCTCGCCCTCTTCAGCTGGAGCGCCGCCTCAGGGCAGAGCGCGCCCCAAGCCGAGGCGATTCAACGCGCCAATCTGCGCGCCGGTCCGGGCATCGACTATCCGATTGTCGGCGAGATCACCAACGGGACGCGCTACCCGATCATCGGGCGGAGCGCGCGCTTCCCGTGGTTGCTCCTGCAGCTGCCCGACCGCCAAGGCTGGGTCTTCAAAGACTTGGTGACAGTCACGGGCAGCCTTGCCGCCGTGCCATACACAGAGCAGGTTCTAGACCTCGCGCCGACTGAGTCTCCGTCGGACGCCGCGCCCAGTCCGCCGCCGTTCACAGGCGGCGCCCCAATCATGGGGACGGCGCCCGCCGAATCGGCTGAGGCGACGCCCGACTCTCAGCCGCCCAGCGCCGCCGTCTACATCGAGGCGATTGACTTTGCAAACGTGCGCTTCGCGCCCGGCGTGGATTTCCCGCGCATCGGCGAGATTCGGCGCGGCGAGCGCTACGCCGTGCTGCGCCGTCACGCCACCTTCCCTTGGTTGGAGATCGTCTATCCCAACTACGTGACGGGGCGCGGTTGGGTCTTCCGCGATACGGTCACGATCATCGGCGACCTGAACAGCGTGCCGCTGACCGATGAGCGCAACTTCGGCGCGCCGATCCTGACGCCCACGCCGCTTGTGGTCGTGACGGCTGAGCCGTTCCGGTCAGCCACGCCGCGCAGCGCGAGCAACCCCGCGCTCGGCGCGCTCGCCCAGTCGATCTACGAGCTGCTGCTCAGCCGCAACTTCGCGCCTTTCAGCAACAAGCAAGCCTCGGTCTTCCTGATGGACTTGCAGACGGGCGAGAGCCTCAACATCAACCCGAACGTCGCCTACAGCGGCGTCAGCCTGACCAAAGTGCCGCTGATGGTCGCCTTTTTCCGCAAGACCGCCTCAGCGCCGACGCCGCAACAAGCGCGCCTGCTGGCGGAGATGATCATCTGCAGCGAGAATTTGTCTTCGAACGCCCTGCTCAAGATCATCGGCGAGGGCGATGAGTATCGCGGCGCGCTGTACGTCACCGAGACCATGCAGCGCTTCGGCTTGAAGAATACCTTCCTCGCCAACTCGTTTTTCACCGGCGCCGCCGTGATCGGCGCGACGCCCACGCCCCAACCGTTCGTGCCCGTGCCGATCCCCGCCGATCAGTCCTACACCAACCCCGACCCCTCCAACCAGACCACGCCCGAAGACCTCGGCTGGCTGTTGGCGAGCTTGTACTACTGCGCCCGCGATGGCAACGGCGCCCTGATCGACGCCTTTCCGCAGGAGATCACGCCCGTGGAGTGCCGCCGCATGATTCGGGTGCTGCGCGCCAACCGCATCAACGGCTTGCTGGAGATGGGCTTGCCGCCCGACGCGATCCTCGCCCGCAAACACGGCTGGGCGGCTGAGACGCACGGCGATGCGGCGATCATCTTCACGCCGCGCGGCGATTTCGTGCTGAGCGTCCTGATGTACAATCGCCGTTGGCTGGAGTTTGAGGAGTCGTCGGCGCTGATGGCGGAAATCGCGCGCCAGAGCTATAATGCCTTCAATCCTGAACAGCCCGTCGCCACCACGCGCCAGACGAGCATCCCGTTGTGCTCCTTCGACGCCATCAACGCGCTCGATCCGACCTTGATCGCCGACCTGCAGACGCCCGACTTGCCCTTCCCACGCCGATGAGCCCACCAAGCGCCGTGACCGCTCAAAGTTTGACGTCGTGGAGCAGAGCCTGGTTGCCGCTTGCCGTCTTCACCAGCGGCATGACCACGCTCGCCATTGAGCTGACCGCCTCGCGCTTGCTGGGCAACGTCTTCGGGACGAGCAATCTGGTCTGGGCGAACGTGATCGGCTTGATGCTGCTCTACCTGACCGTCGGCTACTTCGTGGGCGGCTGGCTGGCGGATCGCGCCCCGCGCCCCGCCCGACTCTATCAGATCATGGCATGGGGCGCCTTTTTCAGTGGCTTGGTGCCGCTGGTGGCGCGCCCGGTGCTGAGCGCGGCGGCGAACGCCGTCATCGGTTTTGAGGCGGGCGTGGCGCTCGGCTCGTTCGTGGCGGTTTTGGTGCTGTTCGCGTTGCCCGTCACGCTGCTGGGCTGCGTCTCGCCGTTTGCCGTGCGCATCGCCGTGCCGACGGTCGCTCAGGCGGGCAAGGTGGCGGGTCGGCTCTACGCCATCTCGACTTTGGGCAGTCTGGTCGGCACGTTTTTGCCCACCCTCTGGACGATCCCCGCGCTCGGCACCACGGCGACCTTCTTCCTGTTCGCCACCCTGCTGCTGAGCGTGGCGCTGATCGGCTTGGCGCTGATCGGCTCGGCTGAGCGCCGCCTCGCCCTGCGCCTCGCTTGGATGCCGCTCGCCCTGACCGCCCTGACCCTCAGCGCCCAGAGCAATCCGCTGCGCCCGCCGCCGCAGGGCAGTCGGCTGCTGTGGGAGTACGACTCCGCCTACAACTACATTCAGGTCTTGGAGCTGACCGCCCCAATCGGACAGGTTGTGAACGGCGAATTCGTGACGCTCTGGGAGGCTGGCACGCGCGAGCTGCGCCTGAACGAGGGGCAGGGCATCCACTCGGTCTGGCATCCGCAGCGCCGCGATTTCGGCGGCACGTGGGATATCTTTCTGGCAGTCCCGTACCTCAACGCGCAGCCGACCATCGAGCGATTATGCGTGATCGGCTTGGCGGGCGGCACGATCAGCACGCAATATACCGACGTCTTCGGCGAGGGCGTGCAAATCGACGGCATCGAGATCGATCCCGCTATCGTGGAGGCGGGACGGCGCTTCTTCGGCATGACTCAGCCGAATTTGCACGTGATCGTAGAGGATGGGCGGCTGGCGCTCCGACGTTTGGCGCGGGAGGGCGCGCGCTACGACGTGATCGCGGTCGATGCTTATCGCGTGCCCTACGTGCCGTGGCACCTCACAACCGTCGAGTTCTTTCAAGAGGCGCGCGCTGCCCTGACTGCGCACGGCGCAGTCGCCATCAACGTCGGGCGGACGGTGCGCGCCGATGGCAGCCAAGATCGGCGGCTGATCGAGGCGATCACGCACACCATGCAGCAAGTCTTTGCGAGCGTGCATACCCTCGACGTCCCCGATTCGTTCAACACGATCTTGATCGGCACGGCGCAGCCGAGCAGCCTCGCGACTTTGGCGGCGCACTACGCCGACTTGCCGCCCGAAGCGCCCGCGCCCTTGCGCCGCGCCTTGGCGAGCGCGATCAGCGGCGCGCGCCCCTCGGTAGCCTCCGACGTGCTGTTCACCGATGATCGGGCGCCCGTCGAGACCATCATCAACCAAATGGTCATCGATTATCTGCTGGGCGGGGGGCAACCGTGAGCGATTTGTTAGCTCTGGGCTGTGAGCCGCAGCCAAGTGTGTTATAAAATTGGAGTGCAAGAGACAGTTCGAGGACAAAGCACTCTTGGAAAAACCCGCCACCTTTGCGCCCGCGCCCATTCTCTCGATGTGGCGCATCTTGCCCGCTTGGCTGCGCGGCTTGATCCGCACCATGCGCCCCAAGCAGTGGACGAAGAACCTCTTCGTCTTCATCCCGATCCTCTTCGATCGCCAGCTCGGTCAGCTGGATGCCCTGACGCGCGTCTGTGCCGCTTTTGCGCTGTATTGTTTGATGTCCAGCGCCGTGTACCTGCTCAACGATATCGTGGACGTCGAGCGGGATAAGCTGCATCCCAAGAAGAAGCATCGCGCCATTCCGTCGGGGCAACTGCCCATGCCGATCGCGATCTTCGCCGCTGTCAGCCTGCCCATCGTGACCCTGATCGGCGCGTTGTGGGTCAGTGTGCCGTTGGCGCTGGTGTTGATCGCCTACTACACCAAAGACCTCGCCTACTCGTTCTACCTGAAGAACGTGGTGATCATCGACGTGCTGACCGTGGCGAGCGGCTTCATCATGCGCGTGATCGCCGGAGTGGTCGTCATCAACGTGACCAATTTCTCGCCGTGGCTGTACGTGGTGGTAGGTTCTTTGTCGCTCTTTTTGGCAGTCGGCAAGCGCCGTCAGGAGCTGATCATGCTGGCGGAGACGGCGCAGGACGTCCGCGCGACTTACAGAGACTACAACTTGCCCTTGCTGGACGATATGCTGCGCATGGTCACCAGCGCCACGCTGATCAGCTATACCTTCTACACTTTCGAGGCGCGCACCAACCTGACGGGCAGCCTGATGCTGCTGAGCGTGCCCTTTGCCCTCTACGGCATGTTCCGCTACCTGTATCTGATCCACGTCAAGGGCGAGGGCAGCGCGCCCGATGAACTGCTCTTCAAAGACAAGGCGCTGTTCATCACGGCGGTGTTGTTTGTGCTGGTGGTTGGCGCGCTGATCTACTTGCCGCCTTGGCTGGATCGCCTCTTGTGAGCCATGCACGCCTACAGCGCGCCCGCTAAGATCATCCTCTTCGGCGAACACGCGGTCGTCTACGGCGAGCCCGCCATCGCCGCGCCTTTCAGGGCGCTGCAAGCGCAGGTGACAGCGACTCCTGCGCCCTATGGCAGCGGCTTGAGCATCATCGGCGCCGCCAGCGGCGTGACTCTGCACGTCTCGCCCGCCAACGATACGCCCGATAACGCCCTGATCTACGCCGCGCAGCTCGTTTTGGAGGCGCTGGGCAAGCCGCCGCCCGATCTCACCCTCGAACTGCGCTCGGATATCCCAATTGGCGGCGGTTTCGGCAGCGGGGCGGCGGTCAGCGCGGCGTTGATGCGCGCCCTCAGCGCCGCGCTCGGCGCGCCGCTCTCAGGCGAGGCGCTCAACGCCCTCGTCTACCGCGTGGAGCAGCTCCATCACGGCACGCCCAGCGGCATCGATAACACCGTGATCGTCTATGAGCAGCCCGTCTACTTCGTGCGCGGCGAGCCGCCCCAGACTTTTCGCGTCGGCGCGCCGCTGACCTTCCTCGTGGCGGATACGGGCGTGAGCGCCTCCACGCGCGAGACGGTCGGCGACGTGCGACGGCTCTATGAGGGCGATCAGGCGCATTACGGCGCGATCATCGCCGAGATCGGCGAGCTGGTGCGCCGCGCGCGCGCGCTGATCGAGGCGGGCGGCGCCTGCGAGGAGCTGGGCGAGCTGATGAACACCAATCACGCCCTGTTGCGGGCGCTGAGCGTCTCTTCGGCGCTGCTCGACCATCTGTGCGCCACGGCGCGCCAGCAGGGCGCCTACGGCGCGAAGCTCAGCGGCGGCGGGCGCGGCGGCAGCCTGATCGCCCTGACCGAGCCAGACCTCGCGCCCGCCCTCGCCAAGGCGCTGCGCGAGGCGGGCGCCGTCCAGACGTGGCTGATGCAGCTTGAGTGAGGTTGAGGATGCTGACTTTCGTCAAGCTGGGCGGCTCGCTCATCACCGATAAGCGCGGCGAGCAAGCTTATCGGGCTGAGGTCATGGCGCGCACCGCCGCCGAGATCGCCCAAGCTCACGCGCCTGAGCGCCCGCTCTTGATCGGGCATGGCAGCGGCTCGTTCGGGCATGTGGCGGCGCAGAAACACGGCACCGCGCAAGGCGTGCGCACGCCCGAAGAGTGGCGCGGCTTCGCTGAGGTCAGTTTGGTGGCGCGGCGGCTGAACAGCCTCGTCCTAGAGGCGCTCAGCGCGGCGGGCTTGCCGATGCTCGGCTTTCAGCCGTCCGCCTCAGCGCGCTGCCGCGATGGAGAGCTGATCAGCATGGAGAGCGAGCTGATCAGCCGCGCCCTCGCGCACGGGCTGGTGCCGTTGGTGCATGGCGACGTGGCGTTCGACGAGGTGCGCGGCGGCACGATCCTCTCCACGGAGGCGATCTTCTTCTACCTCGCCGAGCGCCTACAGCCCAGTCGCATTCTGCTCTTGGGCGAGACGGAGGGCGTCTACGACGGGGAGGGGCGGGTCATCCCGCGCATCACGCCGCAGAGTTTCCCGCAAGTGGCGGCGGCGCTGGGCGGCTCGAGCGGGGCGGATGTGACGGGCGGCATGGCGGCGAAAGTGCAGGCGATGTTGGCGCTGGTGGAGCGGGTAGGAGGCTTGCAAGTGCAGATCATGGGCGGCGGCGAGGCAGGGCAAATTGCAGCGGCGCTGCGGGGGGAGTCGACGCTGGGCACGTGCCTCGCCGCGCGGTAGCGCCGTTAGAAGAACGTCTCGCTGCGGAAGCTCTCTAAGAGCATTTGAGCGCGCGAGGGGTGCTGCACGAAGTACTCGGCGCGCGGATTCGCCAAGAAATCGCTGTAACCCTCCATATCGAGGTGATGCTGGTCGCCGATCACATTGAAGCCCATCGTCCAAGTGGGGAAGGAACGCACGAGGATAGGCGCTTTGTAGACGCGCAGCACGTCTTGGTGGCGCGGGTCTTTGGCGATCTCGCTGAAGAGCTTCTCCACGACTTCCTCTTCGCCCTCCAGCGCCTGGATGAAGAAGCCGTTGCGGTAGAGCAACATGCCCGTCACGTTGAGGCGCTGGTTGTTGGTGCGGCACTCCTCAAGCAGGTCGCGTAAGTCCTGCTCGCTCATGGGGCGCGTGGCAAAACTGACGTAGACTAAGCTGATAAGGCTCATATTTCAATCCTTTACCGCAACACTTCATCAATTCAATCTTACAGATCATTGCGACAGAGAGTCAAAAACTGATCGACAAAATCCATCACAAAATTTTCTCAGAATTCGCTGCGCAGGGGTCTGGGCAAACTTTTTCAGCGCGCCGCTTGGCTAATGTGTTGCAGATTGAGTCAGTCTGTGTTTGAATCTTTGAATAACATTGAGAGATTCAAACCGCAATGCAGCCAATAGACTATAATCCTGAATATCCCGTAATCTCTCGCGCTGCGCTCACACCGAGGAGACACGAACCCTATGTCTGAAGCGAATAATCGTACGCCGATTGAGCCAGTCGAAGCCTGCGTCCTAGTCGTAGAGGATAACATGCGCAACTTCATGCTGATTGCGCGGCTGCTCGCCCATATGGGCGTACGGCGCTGCGAATGGAAGACCTCCGGCTGGCAAGTGGCGCAGTTCGCCGACACGCTCCCGCGCGTCGATCTGATCCTGATGGATATTCACCTGCCCTACGAAGACGGTTATCAGGCGCTCCAAAAGGTGCGCGCCAGCCCGCGCCTGCGCAACACGCTGATCGTGGCGGTCACGGCGGATGCCAGCGAGGAGCAAATGCGCCGCGCCCGCGCCGCCGGCTTCGATGGCTTTTTGGGCAAGCCCATCGATCCTGACCGCTTCCCCGATCAGATCAAGCGCATCTTGAACGGCGAGGGCGTCTGGGAGTATATGTAGCAGGGCGGACTGCAGCGCCCTGCCCTGCGATTTAACGCCAACTCCACACGCCGATCACGCCGTCAGCGACTTTTTGCACCCTGCCGCCTTCGCTCGCCGCGACCATGCGCACTTCAGCCGTGCCGCGCTCAGCTACAAGCGCCCCGTACGCAAGGTGACGCCCATCCGCCGACCAAAAGCTGTGGCTGCGCGCGAATTGCTCAAAAAAGTTCAGGAAATAGATCATCTCGCGGGTGGGCGTGAAGCTATCCAGCGCGTATTCAGCGCCCGTCGCCACCTCTAGGATGTACCACGTGATCTGAGGCAGCTCGCCTTGCTGAGCGGCATCGGGAGCGTGCCCGTTGCCGCTGAAGCTGGTCGAGCGCGTGGCAGCGGGACGGCGCAAGCTCAGGAAGGCGATTTTATCGCCCTGCGGCGACCAAAAGTGCGCCAGAGTCTGCCCGACTTGGCTGCTGGCGATGAGCCTCCCGCTGCTCGCCTCCAGCACCTGCAGCGCGCCAAATGCCGAGGTGAGCGCCACCTGCGTGCCGTCGGGACTCCAGGCGAATGCCAGCGGCGCGGGCAGATCGCTCAGCAGCGTCAGGCGCGCGTCGCCCTCGGCGATGACCAGATCGCTCAGCTCAGGGTCGTTGGCGCTCTGCACGGCGAAGAGCAAGCGCTCATCGCCCGCCATCGGCGACCACATCGGCGCCTGAAAAGTGCCTGAGAGATCGGGCAGGGTCGCCTCCACGCGATTGGTCGCCACATCGTACAGCTCCAAGCGCCGCCCAAAGCGATGCCAGAGCATCCGCTTGCCATCCGGCGCGAAGCTATAGTAGAAGGGCGCGCCGCGCGCCACCTCGATCACCTCGAAGGCGCCGTCGCTATCCCGAATCAGGCGCACGCCCAGCATGTTGCGGTCGGGCGGCGTGTAGAGCAACGCCAAATCGCGGCAACCGCCCGACGGGCAGTCCGCTGGCGCCCAGTAGGCGTAGGTCAGCACCTCATCTTGCGAGCTGTAAGCGACCTGATAGGGCGCGCCCACCTGAACATCCTCCACCACGAACATGCGCAGCGAATACGGGTCAGCCCGATCCACGCTCACGCCGAAGAACGCTAAGCGCCCGTCGGTCGACCACGTCGGCATCTGATAAATTTTGGTGCGCCCGTCGGCGTCGGTCGTGATCGGGAAGGGATTCTGCCCCTCGGAGTCGTAGATGATCAGGTTGCCGTTCAAATCGATGACTGCCAACATGCCGCCTGTCCTCTCTTGCGCGCCCGCGCTCAGCGGCAGCATCAACGCCACTACCAGCGCGACCATCAGCCTGCAAAGCCACTTGTGCATACGCCACAGCCTCCCTCAAAAAGCCGATGATCAAGATATTCGTGGCGCAGAGGCGCTTGTGGCAAATTCAGCCAGCTTTGAGCGCCTCAGGTGCGGTAGTGCCCGTTGATGCTGACGTAATCGTGACTCAGGTCGCACGTCCAGAGCGTTGCCTCTGCCTCGCCCAGCCCCAGATCGAGCCGCACGCTCAGCTCGCGCTGCTGGGCGTGCAGTTTGGCGCGCGCCTCGTCGTAGTTGAGCGGCGCGCCCTCGGCAACCAGCTGCAGATCGTTGTACCACAGGGCAAGGCGAGCGGGATCGAGCGGCACGTCGGCGCGCCCCGCTGCCGCCAGAATCCTGCCCCAGTTCGGATCGCCGCCGTAGAACGCCGTCTTGACCAAGGCGGAGGTGGCTATCGCGTTGCCGATGCGACGCGCCTCGGCGACGCTGCGCGCGCCCGTGATGTGCAGCGTGATGAACTTGGTGACGCCCTCGCCATCGCGCACAATCGCTTGAGCGAGATTGAGGCACAGCTCGGTCAGAGCAGCCCCGAAGCGCGCCGCGTTGTGCTCATCGACTCGGACGCCGCTCATGCCGTTCGCCATGACCAGCGCCGTGTCGTTGGTGCTCATATCGCCATCGACCACGATGCAGTTGAAGGAGCGATCCACGGCGCGGCGCAGCATCGCTTGGAGCAGGTCGGGCGCGATGTGCGCGTCTGTGGCGATGACGCTCAGCATGGTCGCCATGTTGGGCGCGATCATGCCGGCGCCTTTGGCGATGCCGATCAGCGCAGCGCCTCCGAAGGTGGCATAGGCGAGCTTCGGGCGCGTATCGGTTGTCATGATGGCGCGCGCCGCCGCCGACCACGCCTCGGGCGAGTCGCTGAGCGACTGGACGAGCTGCTCAATGCCTGCCTGCATTCGCGGCATGGGCAAATGCGTGCCAATCACGCCCGTGGACATGACCAGCACTTGCTCTTTCTGGCAGCCGAGCGCCTCAGCCACCCACGCGGCGCATTGCGCGGCGTTCGCCAAGCCGCGCTCGCCCGTGCAGGCGTTGGCGGAGGCGGTGTTGATCAGCACGGCGCGCATGGCGCTCGGCTGGGCGGCGAGATGCGCCTGATCGAGCAGCACCGGCGCCGCCTTGACCAAATTTGTGGTGAAGACGGCGGCGGCGGCGCAATCGCTGGCGCTGGCGATCAAGGTCAGGTCGGGGCGCGTGGGCTTGCCGAAGTGCGCGTACAATCCCGCGTCTAGCGCGCCCAGACGGAAGCCGCGCAAGGGCGGCAAATCGGTTGGCAAGATTTCAAGCGGCATAGTCCCTATTCGATGTCGATGCGTTTGATGTCGCCCACGTTGATGCTGCGGCTGCGCTCTAGGATGGAGGTCAGGATCAGCTTGGCGAAGCGGAAAAAGTCTTTCATTTGATCGATACGCCCGACGTAGTAGTTGGCGAGCGCTTGATCGGCTTGATCCATGTTGGGGATCGCCTCGCGCAGGTGCTGAATGTTGCCCTCCAGCACATCGAGCGCCTGATTGACGTCGCGCAGCTCGCGGGCGCCCAGCACGTTGGTCAGAATCTTCCAAAAATCCGACTCCGCCTCGTAAAATTTGCGGCGGTCGCCGCGCACCCATACCTCGCGCACCACGCCGAGGTTCTCCAGCATCCGCATGTTCATGCTCACGCTCGCCTTCGAGACGCTCAGATGCTCCACCAAGTCATCGAGGCTCATCGGCTCCGGGCTGAGCAGCAAGGCGCCGTACATCTTGCCGATCACGCGGTTGTAGCCGAAGTAATCGGCTAACTGACCCAGCCCCTCCAACATGCTGTCGTTGACGGCTTGCAAACTCGGGTGCAGCGGACGTCCGACACTTCCCGTCGGTCGTTTTTCCTCACCATGCCCATTCGGCGACTCGCTCATCGTGTCCCTTCCACTTTTCCAAACACACACATGACGGCTAGAGCGTAGCATGAGGCGCGCCTCGCGGCAACTGAGCGGCGGCTCAGTCCTCGCGCAGCAAGCCCAGATGCCCTAAGAGCGCATCGATGCCCAGCAAGTAGCTGCGCCATCCGAACCCGCCAATCTGCCCGACGCAGACCGCCGCCAAATAGGAGTGATGGCGGAACGACTCGCGGGCGTGGATGTTGGAGAGATGCACCTCGACGGCGGGCAACCCCGTCCCGCTGAGGGCATCGCGCAAGGCGATGGAGGTGTGGGTGTAGGCGCCAGCGTTGATCACGACGCCGCACGCCCACGCCCGCGCCTCGTGGAGCGCGTCGATCAGCGCGCCCTCGTGATTGCTCTGGAAGGCGCTTAACCGCGCGCCGCGCCGCGCCGCGTGAGCAGCCGCGCGCGCCTCGATCTCGGCGAGGGTCAGCGCGCCGTAGATGGACGGCTCGCGGCTGCCCAGCAAGTTCAGGTTCGGTCCGTTCAAAAGCAGGATGTGCGGTGGCTCGCTCATGCTCTAAGATACACTCACACAGGGCAATTTCCGCTCGGCTCAAAGCGGTAGATGTGCGTGCCGCCCATGCGCCCGCCCGTATCGTGGATGCGGCAGAAGTAGCGCCCGAAGGTCTCCGCCCGATCTTGCCACAGCCACGCCCATTGATCGGGCATCAGCATCAGCCAGCGCACGTCGCGCTCGCGCATCAGGGCATAGAGCGCCTCAGGCTGATAGAACAACGGCACAATTTCGGGCGTGACTAAGCCCGCCACGTCTAGGATCGGGCGATTGGCAAAAAAACCGACCGCGCCGATATCATGCACGGCGAGCAGCTCCTCAGGCGGCACGTTGGCGCGCAGCCAAAGCGCCGCCGCCACCATTTCGCTGTTGATCAGCTGCACATCTTCGGCGAAGACGCCCGCCCCGATCAGGGCGAAGAGCGGGAACAGCACAAAACACAACGTCACGAGGCTGCGCGCCGCCAAGCGAGTCAAAATCGCCCGCCGCCGCGCCGTGAAAGTCTGGCTGAGCAGAACAGTCCCGCCGACTCCGATCACGATGAAGGTTGGCAGGGCGGGAATCACATAGCGCCCGTGCTGATAGTTGGCGGGCAAGCGGACGGCGTACAGGACGATCAGCGCCAGCGACCAGATCAGCGGCAGCAAGACGAGGGCTCGCTGAATCGGCTCGCGCCGACGCCACAGCCATATCGCTCCGTAAAGCGCCCCGACGCTCAGAGCGATCTGCCCGCCCGCTAGAAGCGGCGTGAGCATCGCCGCGAAGTTGGTCAGGAAGCCGCGCGCTAGGAGCGGCGCGAACTGCGCCTGTTTAGCGCTGAACGTATTCGGCAAGAGCGAGCCGCTCACGCTCAGGTTGAGGAGCAAATACGGCGCGAGGCACACAGCGCCGCTGGCAAGGACGCCGATCAGCCATGCCGCCGCGCCGCGCCGATCCTGAGTCAGCACGGGCAGAGTCGCCACGCCGATCATGCCCGCCAACAGGACTCCCTCCGGGCGCGCCGCGATCAGCGCCGCACAGACCGCGCCGAGCGCCGCGCCGCCCAGCAGCCGCGCCCGCGCCGAGAGGTCAGCTTGCAGTTGGCGCGCCGCCACCTCGCAGGCGATCACGATCAGCGCCGCGAAAAGTGCCGTCTCCATGCCGCTCGCCGCGCTCCAGAGCAGATGCCACGCCAAGCACAAGGCGATGCCCGTCCACCACCCGACGCCGCGCACGCCCTCAAACAGCCGCTCCGCCAAGCGCGCCCCGAACATCGCCATCAGCGCCAGCGTCGCCGCGCCCAGCACAGCCGACCACCATACATACGGCGCGCTCAGCGCGTAGCCGAGCGCCAAGAGCAGCGTGTACAACGGCGAGGTCGAGCCGCCGCTCGGCACGCCCGCCACAAACGACCACGTCCCCGTCTGCGCTAGGTTGCGGGCATAGGTTTGATGAATCCACGCATCGTCGAGGGGAAAGCCCAGTCCGCCGCCGAATTGCGCAGCCAGCAGATAGCCCGCCGTGCCGATCAAGGCGAGGACGGCGAAGAAAGCGTCGCGGCGGCGCAGCTCAGTTGAGGTCACGGTCAGCTCCCTGCGTGCGCACGCGGTAGATGCGCACTGTGCCGTCATAATAGACGTGATCGAGGAAGAACGGCACATCTTGGCGCAGCCAGAGCGCCTCCATCGGCTTGGGATAGTCCCGATCCAGCACGACGTGCGTCACGCCGTAGCGCGCCGCCAAGTCGCTGATGACGCTGGGCGGCGCATTCGGCAGCACCACGCCCATAGCGCCCGTGAAATAGTACAACGCCGACGGATCCTTGATCATCACGACCGCCTCGCGCGGCAAGCCGAGCGCTCGATAGCGCGCGCCGCTATCGTTCCACGTCTGGCGCTGATTCATCAAGACCATCGAGCTCAGCAAGACCGCCCAGCCCGCCAACGCGCCGCCAAAGACGATCTTCGCCTGACTCAAGCGCCATTTGCGGCGCGGCGCAAAGTAGACCAGCAGATCGTGCAAGCCGACTGCGCCCAGCGCCGCCCAGAAAGGCATCAGCGCCGCCCCGCTGTGGAATAAGCCGCCGCGCGCGCCCGGAAAGGTGAAGACGAGGGTCATCAACACGAACAGCAGCGGCGCATAGAGCAGAAATCCGCTCAGAATCGCCTCACCGCGCTTGCGCCACGCCCCGTAAAGCATCAAGGGCGTGAGCGCGATCATGCCCTGCTCGCCGATGAAGCGCCCGATGTTCACGCTCAGCGCCCACAGCCGCGACTCAACGATGTTGCCGACGCCCCAGCTCAAGAAATGGGCGAGGCTGGCGCCGGGCGGATAGTTGGCGATCTCATCGTAGCTGCGCATGAACGCAGTGTCTATGCCCCCGACGGGCAAAAGCGCCCCCGTGACCGCTAGGGTGCGCAGCCACCACGGCGCCATCAGCGCGCTGTACGCCGCGACGCCCGCCGCCGCCGCAAGGATGCCCATCCGCAGCGGCGTGCGCCATAATGCCACGATCACTAAGACGATCAGCAGCAGCAAGCCGTCTGAGCGCGCAAGGTGCGCCAATGCCGCGCACGCCCCGCTCAGGATGAACCACGCCCAAGCGCCCGTCTTGCGCCCGATGCCCATGCTCAGCAAGCTGAGCGCGCCGAAAACTCCATAAGGCGCGATCGTCGACGTGGTGAACCAGTACGGGAAATAGTAGCCGCTGAAGAGCGTCAGGAGCGCCGCCAACCACGCCACCCGCCGCGACTTGCCCAGCAGCGCGCCCAGCGCATAGCCCAGAACAACCAGCAGCGCGTAGAGCGGCAAAAATGCCAGCTGCGCTGCGCCGAAGCTCACCCCGAACAGACTCATGCCGCCGAACGCGATCAGGGAGGGCAAGGGCTGCCAATACAAATGGCTCGGAATCGGCAAGCCCGTCGGCGCCCCGATGTATGTCCAGATGGCGGCGTCGGTCATGCCCAGTCCGCTCGCCATGCGCTGCGCCGCGTTGTAGTAGTAGAAAGCATCAGTGTAGCCGGGCTGATCGATCAACGCCGCCCCGATCCCTCCGACCAGCAGGGCGAGCGCTGCCACGCGCAAGGCATCGCGGCGATAGACGGGCGCAACACGGCTGAAGAACATGCTCACATCCTGCTCAGCAAGCGGCACGCGCCGATTATAGCACAGCTCATGGCGCCTTTAGGTCATTCCGCCTGAGCTGCTGCTATAATTCTGAGCAAGGCTGCACGCTTTCACCTTCCGCAGCCTGAGGGCAACCGATATCGCAAGGGACTGTGAACGATGCAACTACGCGAACTTGTGGCGCGCCTCTTCGGCAGCGCCCAGCCGACTGCCACCCCGCAAGAGGCGGCGCTGCGCCAGATTCTGAACGAGGCAGAGGCGCTGCGCCGCGCCCGTCAGCCCGAGCAGGCGCTGGCGCGCTACCGCGAAGGGCTTGAGCAGGCGCGCGCCGAAGCCCTCACGCACGTGCAAGAGGTCTTTCTGGGGCAGATCGGCGCGCTCTACACCGAGTGGGGCAAGTTTGAGGAGGCTGAGGCGGCTTTCCAAGAGGCGCTGGAGATCGCCAAGCGTTCCGAGTCGCCTTTCCGTCAGGCGCGCGCCTTGCTGAATCTCGGCGCCTATCACTTGAAGCGCGACGCCATCGAGGCGGCTCAAAAGTCCCTCGAAGAGGCGCTCTCGCTGGGCAGGCGCGCCAACGATACGGCTACGGTCAGCCTTGCGCTGGGCAACCTCGCCGACGTCTACCTGCGGCAAGGCAACGCCGGCTACGCCCTGCGCCTGCTCAAAGAAATCTTGCCGCAGGCGATGCAAAATTCGCAGCAGGCGGCGTACGTTCTAGGGCGCACCGGTCAGACCCACTTGCACGTCGGCGAGGCGGAGCGCGGGCGCAAACTCTTGGCGCAAGCCATCCGCATGGCAGAACAACAGGGACAGCCTGAACAGGAGCTGATGTGGTCGTGCGTGCTCGCCGATCAGCTCTACCGCGAGGGGCAATACGCCGAGGCGCTCGCCTTCTGGTCGCGCGTGGAGGAGCTGAAAGAGCGCGTCTTGGCGCTCCCGCATGAGTACAACGCCCTGACCAGCCTCTCGCAGCGCGCCAGCGCCCATTTGCGGCTCGGTCACTACGCCGACGCGGAAAAGTTGGCGCGCTCAGCCCTTGAGTCGGCGCAGGCGGCGGGCGACCGCGCCGCTGAGGTGAACGCACTGATGATTCTGGGCAACGTGCAGCGCGCTCAGCGGGACTACGCCGCCGCCACTGCAACGTTGCAGCGCGCCCTCGACCTGCAGACCGATGCTGCCAGCGCTGAGCGGGTGCGCGCTATGATCACCCTCGGCAACCTGTACCAAGAGCAAGGCGATAGCGAGCGAGCGCTCGCCCTCTTCGAAGAGGCGCTCGATCTCGCCAGCGCCGATCCCGATCACCGCGAGGGGCGCGCCGCCGCCCTCAGACAGATCGGCGCGCTGCTGCACAAGCAGGGCAACAATCAGGCGGCGCTTGAAAAATGGACGGAGGCGCTCTCGATCTTCGAGGCGAGCGGCGATCACGCTCAGGCGGCGCGCACCCTGTGCGATATCGCCGCCGCGCGCCGCGCGCTCTCTGGCATCACCGCCGCCATGCCCGACTACGAGCGCGCCACCATGGCGCTCAACCACGTGCGCGATGCCGCCACGCGCGGCTTCGTCCTCTCCAACGTGGCGACCCTCTACACTGACTTGGGCGAGGCGGAGACGGCGAAATCCTTTTACGAGCAGGCCCTCAAAATCGCGCGCGAATCGGGCAATCGGCGGGCTGAGAGCGTGCGCTTGGGCAACTACGGCTGGTTTCACGTCATGACGGGGCAGCCGCGCGAGGGGGCTGCCATGCTTGAAGCGGCGTTGGCGATCAGCCGTGAGCTGGGCGATCCGCTTCTAACAGCCGTTCAGCTGAGCAACTTGGCACAGGCGCATCACGAGCTGGGCGATTTGCAAAAAGCTGAGCAGCTCTATCGGCAAGCGCTCAGCACGGTCGAGGGCGACGACCTCGAAAGCAAGCGCTGGCGGGCAGTTTTCGAGTCGAACTTGGCGCGCACGCTGATCGCGGGGCGGCGCTACGATGAGGCGCGCGCCCTCCTAGAGGCAGCCTTGCCGATCAGCCGCGAGCTGGGCGATCAAGAGGCGGTGGCGCGCGCGTTAGTGCGGCTGGGCGAGATACATCTCGCCGAAGGCAACGCCGCCGAAGCCGAAAAACTCGCCCGCGAGGCGGAAGTCCTCTCGCGCAAGCTGGGCTATCGCAAGGGGCAAGCCGATGCGCTCTGGTTGCGGGCGCGCCTCGCCCCTGAAGGCGAGAAGGTCGGCTTGCTGCGCGAGGCGAAGCGCCTCTACACCATCCTGCGCGATCCGCTGGAGCGTTCGGTGGCGCGCCTGCTCGGCGAGTGAGGGCGCGCTGTATCTACCTGCCCAATGCGCGGCGCATTGGGCATTTTCCCTAAGCCTGCCTAAAATTAGGTTGGAATGCGACGGGAAGCGCGAAAACTCACCATTCACTCATCCAAGACCTCCCACGCCAATTTGCCAAAACTTTGTCTAATGCTCACAATTGAGCTTATACAAACAACTAGCAAGGTTCAGCACAGATATGGCACGTATCATCCTGATCGGTAGCGGTTTCGGCGGGCTGGGCGCAGCGATTCGCCTCGCCGCGCGCGGACATGACGTTCACATCCTTGAAAAGCGCGATAAGCTGGGCGGCAGAGCCTACGTCTACGAGATCAACGGCTTCAAGTTCGATGGCGGTCCGACCGTCATCACGGCGCCCTTCATGTTCGACGACCTGTTCGCGGCGGCGGGGCGCAAACGCGAAGACTACATCCAGTTTGTGCCGCTCGATCCCTTCTACCGCATCTACGACCACAACAAGCGCTACTTCGACTACAACGGCGACGAGTCCTTCATCCTCGATCAGATCGCGCGTTGGAATCCCGACGACCGCGAGGGCTACCAGCGCTTCATGCGCACCACCAAAGCCATCTTCCAGAAAGGCTTCATCGAGCTGGCGGATAAGCCCTTCCTGCACCTGTGGGATATGATCAAGGTCGCCCCCGACTTGATCAAGATGCAGAGCTACCTGAGCGTCTACCACTACGCGGCGCAGTTCATCAAAGATGACTTCCTGCGGCGCGTCTTCTCGTTCCATCCGCTGCTGATCGGCGGCAATCCCTTCGATGCGCCCTCCATCTACGCTATGATCCACTATCTGGAGCGCGAATGGGGCATCCATTATGCGGTGGGCGGCACGGGCGCGCTGGTCGCTGCGCTGGGCAGGCTCTTTGAGGAGCTGGGCGGCACGGTCACCCTCAACGCTGAAGTCAAAGAAATCCTAGTGGATGGGCGCAAGGTCACGGGCGTGCGCTTGGCGGATGGCGCTATCCTGCCAGCCGACGCGATTGTCTCCAACGCCGACGTCGCCACGACCTACCGCGATCTGATCCCGGAGCAGTATCGGCGCAAGTACACCAACCGCCGCGTGGAGAGCTACAAGTACAGCATGTCGCTGTTCGTGATCTACTTCGGCACGAAGCGGCGCTACCTTGAGAGCGGCTTGGTGCATCACAACATCATCCTGAGCGAGCGCTACAAGGGTCTGCTGGCAGATATCTTCAAAAAGAAGCGCGTGGCGGAGGATTTCTCGCTCTACCTGCACATGCCGACCATCACCGATCCGAGCATCGCGCCCGAAGGTTGCGAGAATTTCTACGTCCTCTCGCCCGTGCCGCATTTGGGCAGCGGCACCGACTGGACGCAGTACGCCAAACCCTACCGCGATGCGATCATGCAATTCTTGGAGGCGGAATACCTGCCCGATCTGCAGGCGAACATCATCGCTGAGCATTACATCGATCCGCTGCACTTCCGCGATGTGCTGGGCAGCTACTTGGGCTCGGCTTTCTCGGTGCAGCCGATTCTGCTGCAATCGGCGTGGTTCCGTCCGCACAACCGCTCAGAAGACTTCGAAAATCTGTATTTTGTCGGCGCGGGGACGCATCCGGGCGCAGGCTTGCCGGGCGTGCTCTCCTCCTCGATCATCGTCGAGAACCTGATCGGCGATGCCCTCGAGACGCGGCGCGTGCAACCCGTCGCCAAGCCGATGAGCGCTTAGTTTAGTCTGAAAGGTGAGGCTATGCAGGTAGAACTACCGACCAATAACTGGGAATATCGCTTGCTGGTGCGCGCGCTGGAGGCGCTCGATAGCCACACTGCCCACAGCGCCACGCAACATAACGAAAACCTGCTCGCGGCGTCCTACGCCTATTGTGAGTCGTTGACGCGCCTGTATAGCCGCACCTTCTACATGGCGTCTGCATTGCTGCCCTACCCGAAGCGCTTGGCGGTGCGCGCCCTATACGCCTTTTGCCGCGTGACCGATAACATCGTGGACGACAGCCAAAGCCCCGACCGCGCCGCCCACCTTGAGGCGTGGCAGCAGACCGTCAGCATGGCGCATCCGCCCGCCAGCGAGCCGGTGGCGGTGGCTTGGGCGGATGCACAGGCGCGCTATCACATCCCCAAAGGCTACGCCCTACAGCTGATCAAGGGCTGCGCCGCCGACCTGCAGCCGCGCCGCTATGAGACCTTCGCCGACTTAGCGGAGTACGCCTACGGCGTCGCCTCGACGGTCGGCTTGATGGCGATGCACATCATCGGCTTCTCCAGCGATGAGGCGATCCCCTACGCTGTGAAGCTGGGCGTGGCGCTGCAAGTGACCAACGTCCTGCGCGATGTGGGCGAGGATTGGCGCAACGGGCGGCTCTACCTGCCACAGGATGAGCTGCGCGCCTTCGGCGTGAGCGAGCAGGACATCGCCGCGGGGCGCATCACGGAGAATTGGCGCGCCTTCATGCGCTATCAGATCGCGCGCAACCGTCAGCTGTACGCTGAGTCGTGGGCGGGCATCGCCCTGCTCAACCCTGAAGGACGTTTCGCCATCGCCGCCGCCGCCGAACTCTACCGCGCCATCCTCAACGACATCGAGGCGAACGACTACGATGTGTTCCGACGGCGGGCGCGGGTCAGCACGTTGGGCAAGTTGCGCCGCCTGCCGATCATCTGGCGCAAGGCGCGCCGCGCCCGTCTGAACAAACAATTTTCCGCCTAGCGATCAGGCTTTTTAGGATGACCTACTTCGGCTTTCTGGCAATTTTTGTCGTGCTGCCTATCCTGATGCTGTGGGCGGCGGCGATCTGGGATACGCGGCGCGGCATCGGCATCCCCCCGCACTTCCGCAGCTGGGGCGCCCACTGGATTCTGTTGGCGCACGTGATCGTCGCCGTCGTCTACACCACGCCTTGGGATAACTACCTCGTGGCGACGCGGGTGTGGTGGTACGACCCGAATCTGGTCACGGGGCTGGTGATCGGCTACGTGCCGATTGAGGAATACACCTTCTTCGTGCTGATGACCCTGCTGACGGGCAGTTGGCTGCTGATGCTCATACGGCACACGCCGCAACAACCCGCGCTGCCGCGCAACGGCGCCCGCTTGCGCCAACTCAGCACGGCGGCGATCTTCGCCCTCTGGCTGGTCTTCGTGGCGATTCTGGTCTTTGGGTGGCGCCCTGGGACGTATATGGCGCTGCTGTTCGTCTGGGCGTTGCCGCCGATCATGCTTCAAACTGCCTTCGGCGCGGATATCCTCTGGCAGAATCGGCGCGTGGTCTGGCTGACCGTCCTGCCGATGACGCTCTACCTCGCAGCGGCGGATAAGCTCGCCATCAGCAGCGGCACGTGGACGATCAACCCTGAGCAGACCGTGAACATCTTGATCTTAGGGCGCTTGCCGCTTGAGGAATTCCAGTTCTTCTTCATCGTGAACGTGCTGATCACCTTCGGCATGACGCTAGTGATGTCCGTTGAGAGCAAGGCGCGGGCGGCGCGTTACGGCGCGGCGCTGCGCAACCTGTTCAATCGCAAGCAGACCGTCGAGATCGGGGGCGAATAGCCGTGTTGGATAACTATGTGCAGCTGACTGAGCAGCAGCGCCGCGAGCTGGTGACTTCACAACCGAGCATCTGGCGTTTCTATGAGAAGCTCTCGCGGCGGCTGATCGTGTGGAACGTCATCAACTTCGGGACGGGCGTGCTGCTGCAGGGCTTCACCGCATTTTGGCGCGGCGTCGGCTCGCAGGCGGTCGGTTGGAGCGTGGTGAACCTCGCCATCGGTTTTCTCGGTCAGCGCGGCAACGAGCGGCGCGCCGCTCAGCCCGATGCGCACACGCCTGAGCGCATGGCGCGCGAGGCGCGCAACATCCGCGCCATCCTATGGCTGAACGCGGGCTTGGATATCCTCTACATGCTGGGCGGCTGGAGCTGGGCGCGCCGCGCCGCGCAGAAAGGCGGCGCCAACGCCGAGTTTCAGCGCGGCATGGGCATCGGGATTGTCATTCAGGGCGGCTTGCTGTTCATCTGGGACGTGATCAACGCCCTGATCGTGCCGCGCTACGACAAGCAGGGGTGAGGTCGCCTTGCTGCCTCCGATCACTGCCTTTCAGGGCGCTGAGCACGCGCCTTTCCTGATGCAGGGCGGCAAAGCGGCGGCGCTGATGGTGCATGGCTTCCCCGGCACGCCCGCCGATGTGCGCCCGCTCGCCGATTGCCTGAACGCGCTCGGCTGGACGGTGCAAGGCATTTTGCTGCCCGGCTTCGGCGCGCAAATCGAGACGCTGCCCAAGCGCACGCACCACGAGTGGTCGGCGGCGGTGCGCGAGGCGCTAGAGGCGCTGCGGAGCGATCACGCGCCTGTGGTGTTGGTGGGGCACTCGATGGGCGGGGCGCTCGCCATGGGCGTGGCAGCTGAGTTGCCGCCCGACGGGTTGATCTTGACGGCGCCTTTCAGCAAGATTGAGAACGTCTTATGGGGCATGATGCCCGTCTTTCGAACGTTCTTCCCAGAGGTGCGTCCATTCCGCCTGCTGCGCCTCGATTTTTCGAAGCCGGAGGTGCGCGAAGGCATCCGCAACTTCATGCCCGACGCCGATCTGGACGATCCGCGCGTGCAGCAAGCGATCCGCGATTTGAAGCTGCCGATCAACGTCTTCGAGCAGATCAGGCAAGTCGGGCAGCGCGCCTTCAACCTTGCGCCGCAGCTGAAGATGCCGTCTTTCATCCTGCAAGGCACGCACGATACGCTGGTCAAGCCGCACTTGACGCGCCAAATCGTCTCGCGCTACGGCGGCGCAGTGCGCTACATGGAGGTGCCTGCTGAACACGACCTCATCAATCCGAACGCGCCTTATTGGTCACAAGTGACCAATGCCCTGCGCGAGTTTGTGGAGCAGCTAACATGAGCCTTTTCGCAGCGCGCTTGCGTAACTTTCGCCTAGAGCGCGCCGACCGTCTGCCCTTTGGCTTGCTGATAGGTTGGCTCTTAGCGATGATCAGCTTGCCCGTCTCGCGCTGGACGTTCGGCGAGGCGGCGACGTCTGTGGCGCTGAGCATCGGCGTGATCTTTCAGGCGGCGGTCGGCGTGGCGTTTTTGGCGCAGCGCTGGTCAACCGCGCGTATCGCGCTCACGGCGTTGATCGTGGTGGTGATCGGCTGGGCGGTCGAGTGGATCGGGCATCGGACGGGCTTCCCCTTCGGCGTTTACAGCTACACGGAGCGCCTGCAGCCGCAGTTGGGCGGCGTGCCGTTGCTGATTCCGTTGGCGTGGCTGATGATGTTGCCGCCCGCTTGGGCGGTCGCTTTCAGCCTGACGCAGCCCTTAGCCGCTAAGCCGCTCTTGCGACGCATCGCCTTCATCGCTGCGAGCGCGCTGGCTTTCACGGCATGGGATTTATTCCTCGATCCGCTGCTGGTCTCGTGGGATTTTTGGCGTTGGCAGGATGGCGGCGCATATTTCGGGATTCCGCTGAGCAACTACGGGGGCTGGCTGCTGACCTCGGCGCTGATGACCGCGCTGACCGCGCCGCGCGCCGACCTGCCGCGCCGTCCGTTCCTGTTTTTGTACGGCGCGACGTGGTTCTTCATGACGGGCGGCGTGACGCTATTCTGGGGCTTGGCGGGCGCCGGAATCGTCGGCTCTGCTGCGATGGGCGGCTTTTTGGCGGCGGCGCTCTGGTTTGGTCGGGGGCGCGAGGCATGAGCAGCTGGCTGTTGTGGACGGCGATTGGCTTTTTGGCGGGCTCTTTGCCTTTCTCAGTCTGGATCGGCAGATGGGTGCTGCGCAAGGACATCCGAGCCTATGGCGATCACAATCCGGGCGCGACGAACGTGCTGCGCGCTGGGGGCAAGCTGTGGTTCGTGGTGGCGCTGCTGCTGGATGCCTCCAAAGGGGCGGCGCCGGTCGGGTTGGCGCACTGGACGCTCGGCATTCGCGGCATGGAGATCGTGCCAATAGCGCTCGCGCCCGTGCTCGGACACGCCTTTTCGCCCTTTTTGGGCTTCAAGGGCGGCAAAGCAGTCGCTACGATGGGCGGCATCTGGATCGGTTTGACGCTGATCTATATGCCCGTCGTGTTGCTGGCATTGCTGGTCTTCTGGTTTTACACGGTCACGGTCAGCGGCTGGGCAATCGTCCTGACGGGCATCAGCGGTTTGCTCTATCTCGTCCTCTCAGGCGCCGATCAGAGCCTGATCGCGGTGATGGTCGGCTGCTTGCTGCTCAGCCTGTACAAGCAGCGCGCCGATCTCGCCTTACCGTTGCGCCTGAGACTCCTAGAACGTCGCAATGCTTGAGACGCTCATCAGCCTGATCAGCGGCGGCGCGCTGTTCATCTTCGGCATCACGGCGATCAGCAACGTCTTGCTCTTCCCGCGCTTGCGGCGTTTGAGTCCGAGCGAGTCGCCCTTCGTCTCGATCCTGATCCCGGCGCGCGACGAGGCGGCGGTCATCGGCGAGACTGTGCGCAGCCTGTTGGCGCAGCGCTACACCAACTTCGAGCTGATCGTGCTGGACGATAACTCCGCCGATAGCACAGGCGCGGTCGCGTGCGAGGCGGCGGGCGGCGACTCGCGCTTGCGCGTCCTCAAGGGGGCGGCTCTGCCCGAAGGCTGGGGCGGCAAGAATTGGGCGTGTCATCAGCTCAGCGAGGCGGCGCGCGGCGAGTGGCTGCTCTTCACCGACGCCGACGTGCGCTGGCAGTCGGAGGCGCTCGGCGCGCTGGTGGCGCACATGGCGCGCACGCGCGCCGACTTGCTCACGGTCTGGGCGACGCAAGTGACGTGCACGTGGGCGGAGCGCCTGATCGTGCCGCTGATGACCTTCGCCATCTTCGCCTACTTGCCGATCCTCATGGTGCATCATTCGCGCTGGATGATCTTCGCGGCGGCGAACGGGCAAGTCATGCTTTTCAGGCGCGCGGCGTACCAAAAAATCGGCGGACACGCCGCCGTGCGCGCCAAAGTGGTCGAAGATGTGACGCTAGCGCGGCGGATTAAGGCGGCAGGCTTCCGTCTGCGCATGTTCGAGGGCAACGGGCTGATCAGTTGCCGCATGTATCGGGGCTGGGCGAGCGTGCGCGATGGCTTCGCCAAGAACATCCTAGCGGGACACGGCGATAGCGTCCCGTTCCTGCTGCTCTCGACCGTCTTGCATTGGCTCGCTTACGTCGCGCCGTTCCTGTGGCTGCTCCTGAGCGGCTTCGCGCCGTCTCCGCTTGCCCTGTGCGCCGGCGTGATCGCCTTGCGCATGTTGACGGCAGCCGCAACCCATCAGCGCCTGCTGGATGCCCTCTTGATGCCGCTCTCGGTCGTGTTGATGACGCGCATCGCGGCGCAGGCGCTCTATTGGCGGCTGCGCTACGGCGGCGTGCAGTGGAAAGGGCGCACCTTGCGCACGAAGGAGGTCTGAGATGGCAGAAGAGCCCATTGCAATTATTGGCGGCGGCATCGGCGGCTTGAGCGCAGCCATCCGCCTCGCAGCGGCGGGCGAGCGCGCGATTGTCTTCGAGCAGAACGAGCAGGTCGGCGGCAAGATGGGCGAATGGCGCGCCGAGGGCTTCCGCTGGGATACTGGCCCGTCGGTCATCACCATGCCGCACGTCTTCGATGAACTGTTCGCGGCGGCGGGCAGGCGCACCGCCGATTACCTGACTCTGCAGCCCGCCGAGCCGCTCACGCGCTACTTCTACCGAGACGGAGTCGTGCTGGATGCCACGCGCGACTTGCCGCGCATGTTGGCGCAGATCGAGCAGATCGAGCCGCGCGATGCGGAGGGCTATCTCGCCTATTTAGCCTACGCGGCGCGCCTGCATCGCATCACGGGGAAGGTCTTCATCTACGATACGCCGCCGACGCCCGCCAGCTTGTTCAAGGTGCCGCTCCGCGATGCGCTGCGCGTGGATGCGCTGCGCTCGATGCACGCCGCCATCAGCAGTTTTGTGCGCGCGCCGCACTTGCGCCAACTGCTGGGCAGATTCGCCACTTATGTCGGCGCGAGTCCCTACCGCGCGCCCGCCACCCTGAACGTGATCGCCCACGTGGAGCTGAACGGCGGCGTGTACTATCCGCGCGGCGGCATCTACGCCATCGCGCGGGCGATGGCGCGCCTCGCCGCCGAGCTGGGCGTCGAAATTCGGACGGGCTGCGCTGTCGAGCGCATTCTGGTGGCGAATCGGCGCGTTTGCGGCGTGCAGGCGGGCGGCGAGCGCCTCGCTGCCAAAGCCGTCGTCGCCAACGTGGACGTGGCGACCGTCTACGAGCGCTTGCTGCCCGATGAAGCCGTCGATAGCGGCTACTTGCGGCGGCTGCTGCGCGCCGAGCCCTCTTGCTCAGGCTACGTGCTGCTGCTCGGCGTGGCGGGTCGGCACGAGCGCTTGGCGCATCACAACATCTTTTTCGCGCAGGATTACCGCGCCGAATTCGAGGACATCTTCGCGCGCGGCGTCCCGCCCGCCGACCCGACCGTGTACGTGGCGATCACCTCGAAGAGCGATCCCCAAGACGCGCCCGCAGGCATGGAGAACTGGTTCGTGCTGATCAACGCGCCCGCCCTGAGCCCGCGCTACGACTGGGCCCAGGAGGCGCCGCGCTACCGCGACCGAGTCCTAGAGACGCTCGCCCGCTTCGGCGTGACGCTGCGCATTCGCTCTGAGCATCAGCTGACGCCCGTCGAGATCGCGCGGCTGACGGGCGCGCGGCGCGGCGCGCTCTACGGCGTCTCGTCTAACGCGCCGTGGGCGGCGTTTTTGCGCCCGCACAACCGCGCGCGGGGCATCGCGGGCTTGTATTTTGCCGGCGGCACAGCCCATCCGGGCGGCGGCGTGCCGATGGTGACGCTGAGCGGCGGCGTGGCGGCGCGCCTGCTCCTCGCCGACCTGAAAGCGCGCCGCCTCTAGCCCAACTCAGCCTTGACAAGCCGTCTGAGCGCGCTATACTATTGTGCAGACTTGGCTCCGTAGCTCAATTGGCAGAGCAGTTGACTCTTAATCAATTGGTTGGAGGTTCGAGTCCTCCCGGAGTCACTCAGCGGCGAGCGAACGCCGCTCAGCGCCCCTGCGCGGGGCGCTTTTGCTTTTTCTGAGCGCCTACAGCGCCACCCGCAAGAAGATCACCTGCCCGTTCTCGCAGCCCAGCGCCACCACCGACCCGCCCTTCAGGAACGTGACGGTCCCGATCGCGCTCTCGGCGTAGAAAGCGGCGAGGCGCTCGCCCGTCTCGAAACGGCACAGATAGAGCGCGTTGCCGCGCCGCTCCGCCAGCAAGTCGCGCTCAGGCGCGCAGGCGTACGGCTCCCACGCCTGCGCGAATGTCCGCCAATCGGCGCTGTGACGGGCGAACCAAGCCCGCAGCTGGTCGGGCGGCGCAACCCACTTGATGGCATCGATTGGCGCGCCGTCCGCCGCCCACAGGCGCAGCGTCTTATAACCCCACGAGAGCAGCCGCCCGTCGGCGAGCTCCAGCGCGCCCTGCACCTCTCCCTGATGCC
>CALKXH010000048.1 GCA_938005675.1 uncultured Anaerolineae bacterium | reverse complement strand
TGATGTACGGCTACATCTACGGCTTGGTGCAGCGCTACAAAAAGCCGGGCGAGTCGCCCGTGGTGCGCCGCACCTACCTGAATCCCGACGATCCCGACGCCGCCGGCGCCATCTACGAGATCACTTACTGATCAAGGCAAGGCGGCGCGCAGCACGCTCAGGAAGTTGCCGCTCAAAATCGCCGCGAGGTCTGAGTCGCTGTAGCCGCGCGCCGCCAACAACGGCGCCAAACTGAGCAGATCGGCGACCGTATCCAGACCGTCGGGCGTGCTCTCCGCGCCGAAGCCGCCGTCAAAATCCGTGCCGATGCCGACGTGCTGCGCCGAGCCCGCGAGCTGGCAGATGTGATCGATCACCTCCGCCACGCGGCTGAGCGGCGCGTCGGTTTTACGGAGGGGGCGCTCGTCGGGCTGCCACAGGAAGTGGTTATACGGCACGACCCCGATCACGCCGCCCCGCTCGATCAGACGGCGGATCATCGCGTCGCTCAGGTGGCGATCCGAGTCGCGGAAGCGCCGTGGATTGCTATGGCTGGCGATGATCGGCCCGTCGTAACTATCCAGCGCCTCGTAGAACGCCTTCTCCGCCATGTGGCTGACGTCCAGCACGGCGCGGAAGCTCGCCATGACCTCCAACAGCTCGCGTCCGAGCTTAGTCAAGCCGCCGGGCGCCGCCGTGCCGCCGCTGTAGCGCGTCTGACCCCACGCCAAGCCGACGATGCGCACGCCGCGCGCGTACCATTCCTCGAAGGCTTTTGGCTCGCGGATCGGATCGGCGCCCTCCATCAGCACCACCAAGCCGACCTGATGTCCCTCGAACGGCACGTCGGGCTGCCACGTGGCAAGCACGCGCTCCAGCTCGCCCTGATCGCGCACGAGGGCGATGTTCGGGTGCGAGTCAGCCAGCTCGTGATAGTAATCGAGCTGGCTCATGCCGATTTGATGGGCTTCGGCGGGCGTGCTGTACTTATGGCGGGAGGGGAAGTCGTAAGCGCCGCCTTGCGGATTGGCGAAGAGGGTCGCAAAAATGACCGCCACCCGACCGAGCAGCGCTTCGGGCAAGCCCGTCATGCACAAGCCGTTCTGATCGGCGCTGGGCGTGCCCGCCTCCGCCTTGCGCTTGGCGTAGGCGCTCAGGCGGAAGTCGCGGTCGAGATCGCGCATGTTCCAGGCGAGGTCTTGGTGGGCGTCTAGGATGATGGGTTGCATAGGCTCGCTAATTGGCGACGCTCTGCTCGATCAAACCGCGCAGCTCGCTCAAGCTGGGCGTCGCGCCGCCGCCTTGGCGCTCTGGGTAAATTTTCGTCCCGTTCAGGAAGACGGTCGGCGTGGCGTTGACGCCGCGCTGCGTGGCGAGGTCAGCCGCCGCGCGCAGGACGTCGCCCACTTTCGGGTCGCCCAAGCAAGCCGAGAACTTGCCCGCATCCAAGCCAAGTTTTTCGGCGCCTGAGAGGGCATAGCGCCCGTCGTTGGCGGCGCTGCCGTACAGCCCCGCCCAGTCGAAGAGCGCCTCGTGCATCTCCCAGAACTTGCCTTGCTCGCCAGCGCAGATGGCGGCGCGCGCCATGCCGTCGGAGGGGAAGCTGCCGTATTGGGTCAGCGGCACGTAGATGAACTTGACGTCGCCGTTGAGAATCTTGTCGCGGATGTTATCGAAGTAGTTGCGCTTGTACTGCTGGCAAGCTGGGCAGCTGAAGCTGGAGAACATCTCCATAGTCACCTTCGCCTCTGGGTTGCCGATGAAGTAGAAGCCCTCAGGCGTGCTGCCGTAGAAGCCTTTTGAGGTGATCTCGGTGTACTTGGTCAGGATGTTCTCCGCAACGCGCGCATCGACCGGGCGCGAGGAGAGGATCAAAAAGCCGCCGACCACGATCAGCGCCGCCGCTCCGACAATCGCCAGCAGGACGATCTGCTGTTGGCGGCGGCGACGTTGCGCCTCAGCGCGGCGCTCGCGCAGCGATTTTTTGCCAGGCGCTTTCGGCTCAGTCTTGGGCGTCTTCGATTTGGTAGTAGCCATAAGCAAAAATCCTCAAAGGTTGTTTGAATCTGAGAGCGAAGTATAGCAGATGCCGCCGAGTTTGACACGCCGCTCAGAGCCAACGCTCATGCAGGGCGCCAAAATCACCGTTGACGCGCCGAGCGCCTTGTGTTATAGTTTGAGGCGTATAGCCGCCCGGGATAGCCAAGCGGCCTAAGGCAGCTGACTGTAAATCAGCCATTCGGAGGTTCGAATCCTTCTCCCGGGACAACTCGCCTGCAGCCGCCCTGCAGGCTTTATTGTTTGGCGCGCGCGGCTACCTTTCAAAAATCGCTTGCCACTCACTATAATTAGGCGCGTGTGACACACGCTTTGGAAAACTAAGCATGACCGACGCTCTCAGCATCCGCAAAGTCGAGACCCCTCAAGACTTCAAAGTCTTTCTGGAGTTCCCATGGACGCACTACCGCAACGATCCCAACTGGGTGCCGCCGCTGGTCTCCAGCCGCCGCCACCTGCTCGATAAAAAACGCAATCCCTCGTGGCAGTACATGGTTGGCGAGTACTATCTGGCTTGGCGCGGCAAGACGCCCGTCGGCACGATTGCCGCTTTCGTCAACCACCGCCACAATCAAACCCATAACGAGAATCTGGGCTGGTTCGGATTCTTCGAGTGCGAGGATAACCAAGAGACCGCCACTGCGCTCCTGCAAACGGCGGCGGACTACGCCCGCGCGCACGGCTGCGATGCCCTGCGCGGACCAGCCAGCTTCACCCTGAACGATGAATGCGCCCTGCTGATCGAGAATTTCTCCGAGCCGATGCTGCTGATGCCCTACAACCCGCCTTACTATCAACGCCTGATCGAAGCGAGCGGGCTGGGCTTGGCAAAAGTCATGGACTTGGTCAGCTACATGGCGAAGCCGAGCGGCTACCTCGATGAGAACGGCAAGATTCCTGAGCGGCTGCTGCGCGTGATCGAGAAGGTCAGCGCCAAATACGGCGTGACCGTCCGCCGCGCCAACGTCAAGGCGCTGCGCAAGGAAGTTCATCTGCTGGCGGAGATTTACCGCGCCGCCTGGGCGAACAATTGGGGCTTCGTGCCGCCCACCGACGCCGAAATCGACGATCTATTCGTCCAGCTGCGCCCCTTCTTCGATCCGCGACTGGGCGAATTCGGCATCGTGAACGGCGAGGTGGTCGGCTTCATGCTGGCATTGCCGAACATGAACCAAGTCCTCAAGCGCGCCTATCCGCATCCGCGCGTCCCGGAGTGGTGGACGCTGCTCAAAGCCTTCTGGCATTGGAAAATCCGCCCCAAGATCACCCAGCAGCGCATCGTGATGTTCGGCGTCAAGCCGCAGTACCAGCGCATGGGCGTGGCGGCGGCGATCCTCTTGGCGCACATGGAGGCAACCTTCGGGACGCCCTATCCCGACGTGGACTTGGGCTGGGTGCTGGAGACCAACGCCGCCATCGATACGCTCGCCAAGTCGTTCAACGCGCCGATCTACAAACGCTATCGGTTCTATCAGATGCCCTTGAGTTGATCGCATGGCAGAGCGCAACGAACCCAGCGAGGGGCTGCCGCGCAACTCGGATGAGTTGATGGCGCAAGGCGGCGCCGAGGTCAGCGACGTGCTGACGGTCGCCGCCAGCCTGAACGCCAAGACCATCGCCGAGCTGCTGCGCAACCGCAACTTCGTGCCGCTGTGGATGGGGCAGTTGGTCAGCTACTTGGGCGATCAATTCATGCTGATCGCCGTGCTCGCCACCATCAACGATTTAGCGGGCGGCAGCAGCTTGTACATCGTGCTGTTGGCGGTCTCGTTAGCGGCGCCGCAGCTCTTCTTCGGGCTGATTGGCGGCGTGCTGGTCGATAAGCTCGACCGTAAGTGGACGATGATCGCCACGGACGTGGTGCGGGCGGCGGCGATGTTCAGCATGTTGCTGGTCGGCCGCGATCCTGATCGGCTGTGGATTTTCTATCCCGCCATCTTCGCCATCGGCACCTCGCAGATGCTCTTTTATCCGGCGCGCGCCTCCGCCATGCCCGCCCTAGTCAGCAAGCGCAACCTCGCCGGCGCCAACACCCTGTTGGAGGCGGGCTTCGTGGTCGCGCTGATCTTCGGATCGGGCATGGCGGGCTTGTTGGTGAAGAATCTGGGCGAGGATTTCGCCTTCACCTTCAACGGCTTCGCCTTTTTGTTCTCGGCGCTGATGATCCTGATCATCAAGGTGCCGCCCCGCCAGACCCATCACCTCAAAGCCAGCAGCACTTATGGACAGGTCTGGCGGGAGCTGCGCGAGGGCTTGGTCTACATCTGGCAGACCCGCTCGATGCGCTACATCATGGGCTTGAGCGTGATCGTCGCCGCCGGGCTGGGCGCGGTCATCGCCCTCGTGCTGGACTACCTGACCCTCGAGCTGCAGGTCGGCGCCGATGGCTTCGGCGTGGTGATCGGCATTTTGGGCGTCGGCATCGTGATCGGCGGCATCCTGATCCAGCGCCTCTCCAAGTTTTTGCCGACCAATCGGCTGGTGGCGTTGGCGATCTTCTTGCAGGGCGTGGCGGTCGGGACGTTTGTGGTGCATCCGCCTTTCGGCGTGGTGCTATTCCTGACGGCGCTGATCGGTTTCAGCCTGATCGTGGCGCGCGCCGTGCTGAGCACCCTCACGCAGGCGATCCCGCCTGAGGAGTATCGCGGGCGCGTGCAGAGCGCTTACAACCTGATCTTCACCGCCCCTCTCACGCTCGCCATCGGCGTCGCCAGCCTGCTGGTGAGCCTCTTCAACCGCGAGATCGTCATGGGCGGCTTTGGGCTGGGGCTGATGCTGACCGCCTATCTGTCGGCGCGCCTGCTGCGCGGCGTGGATGAGGCGATCTATGGCAGTTAGCGCTCCGCACAGCCTGCTGACCTGCCACGCGGACTCGGTCGACCTCGCCTTGCGCGAGGCGCGCCAAGCCGCGCCCGATGGCGCTCTGATCGCCGAGATCGCTGAGGGCGTGCTGCTGCTGAATGTCCCCTTCGCTCAGCTGGCTGAGGCGTGGCGCGCCAAACCGCCCATCTTCGCCCGCCACCTCTGCCCGGCGACGACGACGCTGCCCTTGCCGTCCCTTGACGACGCCGAGACGCTGCTGATCCTGCTTCAAAATGCCTGTCGCGAGGCGCTCCTGCCGCACCTAGCGCCCTATGTGCCCTTCTCCGTGCAGACTCGCGTCTTCGATGCGGCGGTGCCGCTCAAGCCCTTCGCGGTCAACACGGCGCTGGCGGCGCTGGTGAGCGCGGCGCCGCTTGAGGTGCGCCAGCCGCAGCAGGTCATCTCGGTCGCGATCGGGCGGCTGAACGGACAGCCAACGGCATGGCTTGGGCTCTCGGCGGTCGCCGATAACTTATCGAGCTGGGCGGGCGGCGCGCGGCGCTTCAAACACGAGGCGGGGCGCATCAGCCGCTCGGAGTTCAAACTGCTGGAGGCGCTCGAAGTCTTTCGGCTCAGCACGCCCGCGCGCGGCGACGCCCTCGACCTCGGCGCCGCGCCCGGCGGCTGGACGCACGTCCTGCGCGAGCGCGGCATGTCCGTCACAGCCGTCGATCCCGCCGCGCTAGACCCGCGCCTGCTGAGCGACCCCGCCGTGCGCTACAAGCGCATGACCGCTGAGGCGTTCCTGCCGACTGCCCGCGAGAGCTACGATCTGATCGTCAACGACATGCGCCTCGACGCCCGCGCCTCGGCGCGCTTGACGGTCGCCTATCGGCGGCTGCTCAAAGCGGAGGGCTGGGCGCTCATCACGCTCAAACTCCCTCATTCGGAGCGGCTGAGCGCCCTTGAGAGCGCCCTTGAGAGCCTCGAACGGGCTTACAGGATCGCGGGCGCGCGGCAACTCTTTCACAACCGCAGCGAGGTCACAGTCCACTTGCGCCCTCGCTAACCCGCCCAACTCGTTTTGAGCTATAATGGCGGCTGTACCGTTGCAGAGGTCTGAGGTGGGGGCGCGCAGCCAGCATGAGTAAACGTTCGTCCACGCAAATGCCGATCATGCTCAACTATCCGGATGTGTTGGGCTGGTATAGCACAGAACGTCAGACGGTCGATGCGCTTCAGGTGGCGGTGGCGGTGCGCCCGTCGGCGGTGGCGGCGGGCAAGCCCGCCGAGGTGATCGTGATGCTTCAAAATATGCTCGGCGGCGAGACCGACGCGTTATTACGCCTCGTGCTGCCCGAAAAAGACTTGGCGGGCAAGGTGGGGCGCTTCTCCACGCCGCTGCAGAAGGTGGTGCGCATCGGGCTGCGGGGCGGGGAGGTTGGCTATGCCACTTTGCCGCTGTTGGTCGGGCATCAGGCGCAGACGGGCGAGTATATTGTGCAGGTTGAAGTGGCTTGCGAGGTGAAGCGGCGCGGCGCCGAGTGGGTGCGCAGCCTCAAGCTGCCCATCGCGTTCAACTTGCACGACGTCGCCCTAGAGCGCCGCCCGATCTTCGAAGCCGTTCACGGCTTGACTTTTGCGGCGCGGGCGGGCGCGAAAAGCCGCAACGGACTGCTGATCGGCGCGCCCTTCACCGTGCAGCCGCCGACGATTGCCGCACTGCCCAGCGAGCTGCGCCCGAATTACGTCTCGCTGTGGACGGAGAGCGATTACCGCGATCCGCGCGTCCTGACTGCGCAAGCGGGCGATTTGGTCGCCAAGATGCTGCCGCTGTTCAAGCGCGAGCGCGTCTTTTTCCCGCTCTTGAAGGCGATTCAAACTCGCTTCGAGGCGGCGGGCTATCGGCTGTGGGCGGGCGAGGCGGTCATGATCGCCAAAATGCTGACCTACGTCCTAGAGATGGGCGCGCCCATCCGCATGGCGGGGCAGGATATCCCGATCTATCCGCGCTGGTACGCCACGCTCAGCAAAACGCTGCTGGACGATCCCGATCTCGTCACGCCGAGCGCTGTTGAGATGCTGGTCTCGCGCCCCTTGCTGCCCGATCTGCTCTTCGATGCGGGCATGATCGCCTTCGCCACGCTCAGCACGCTCACCAGCCAGAGCTTCGGGACGGAGGCGGAGTTGCAAGACTACCTCGATAGGCTGGTCAGCGCGCTGGTCATGCTCGATCCGCCGCTCGATCTGGGCTATGCATGGTTGCCCTTGGCGTTGGGCGGCTTGGTGGCGAATTCATCGGTGGTCATGCCGCGCGAGAACGCCATCGAGACGATCCACCTCTTTTTGAACGCGCACGAGAAGCGTCTAGCGGAGGCGAGCGAGGCGCAAGAGGTGCTCTTTCGCATCGCCGACGATTTGATCGAGCGCGCCTTGTCGAGCGAGGACTAGATTAGTTTGTGCGCCCTAAAAGTTCGGCTATAATGAAGGTTTGAAACCAAGGCTATCGGCAAGAGTCTGGGGCAGCCGCGTGGCGTACAGGCGGCGAGCGAATTTTTTGAGGAGCGTCTCAATGACTGATGGAATGATAAGCGACATGAATTTCGCCATGATCAAGGTGGTCGGCGTGGGGGGTGGTGGCAGCAACGCCGTCAACCGTATGATCGAAGAGGGCTTGGGCGGCGTGGAGTTCATCGCCGTGAACACGGATAGCCAAGCGCTGACGCTCTCCAACGCGCGCACGCGCGTGCGCATCGGCGAGAAGCTGACGCGCGGCTTGGGCGCCGGCGGCAACCCGGAGATCGGGCGCAAAGCCGCCGAAGAGAGCGCCGACGAGCTCTACGAGGTGCTGCGCGGCGCCGATATGGTCTTCATCACCAGCGGCATGGGCGGCGGCACCGGCACGGGCGCCGCGCCGGTCATCGCCCAGATCGCCAAAGAGCTGGGCGCCCTGACCATCGGCGTGGTGACCAAGCCCTTCAGCTTTGAGGGCGCGCGGCGCATCAGCACGGCGGAGCAGGGCATTGAAGAGCTCAAAAGCCGCGTCGACACCCTGATCGTCATCCCCAACGACCGTCTGCTGCAGATCATGGATAAAAAGACGCCGCTGAACGCCGCTTTCCGCATCGCCGATGACGTGCTGCGGCAAGGCATTCAGGGCATCTCGGAGGTGATCACCGTGCCGGGCTTGATCAACCTCGACTTCGCCGATGTGCGCGCCATCATGAGCGAGGGCGGCGCGGCTCTGATGGCGGTTGGCACTGCCAGCGGCGATGATCGCGCCCGCAAAGCGGCGGAGATGGCGGTCAGCAGCAACTTGCTGGATGTGACCATCGATGGCGCGCGCGGCATCCTCTTCAACGTCACGGGCGGACCCGATATGAGCCTGTTCGAGGTCAACGAGGCGGCTGCCATCATCAAAGAGACGGCGCATCCGGACGTGCAGCTGATCTTCGGCGCGGTGATCGATGAGAACATGCGCGATCAAATCCGCATCACGGTCATCGCCACGGGTTTTGAGCGGGCTTCCTCGCTGGGATCGCGCCCCGCCGCCAAGCCCTCGGCGACGGATTGGCGCGCTCAGGCGGCGGCGGCGCGGCAAGCCGCTCAGTCCACTCCGCCGCCGACGCAGCGCCAACAGGCGCCCCTCCCGCCCGCCGAGCCGCGCGAGAGCCGCGAGGCGCGCCACACGCCGCCGCCCAGCCAACCGACTCCGCCGCCACAAGCGCCCGCGCCTTCTCAGCCCACCTCGCAGCCGCCCGCCGCCAACCCGCCCAACACGTATTCCAGCGACGATCTGGATATCCCGACCTTCCTGCGCCGCCGTTGAGGGCATCGCTCCCACAAGCAGCCATCTCGGAGGCGAGATGGCTGCTTGTTCAGCTGAGCGGCTCGGCAAGGCGCTCCTTTGTTTATGGGTCGGAAGGCACGATCAGCTCGTGCAAGGCGCGCACGGCTTCGACAGCTTCCTCTGAGCGCACCACCAGCGAGATGCTGTACTCGCTAGAGCCTTGCGCGATGACCAAGATGTTGATGGTGCGCGCCGCCAGAGCGCCCGTCACGCGCGCCGCCACGCCGGGCGTGCCGCGCATCCCCGCCCCGACCGTGGTGACGATCACGATGTCCTCGCGCGCCCAGACCCGATCCACGTCGCGGCGCTCCAGTTCAACGCGCAGCTCTTTGCGGATGGCGTCCAGCACTTGAGTGGTGCGCTCGCTCGGCACGACGAAGCAGAAGCTCTGCTCGGAGGAGGCTTGCGAGATGAGCAGGATGCTCACGCCCAGCCGCGCCACCGCCATGAAGGTGCGCCCTGCCACGCCCGGCACGCCGACCATGCCGCGCCCCTCGACCGAGATCAAGCTGACATCGCGGATCAGGGTGATGGCTTTGACGGCGCCGGGCGTGATCTCGGCTTGCGGCTGGATGAGCGTGCCGGGATCGCTGGGGTTGAAGGTGTTGCGCACGCGCACGGGCGCTTCGCGGTCGAGCATGGGCTGCACGGTCTTGGGATGCAGCACTTTGGCGCCGAAGTAGGCAAGTTCGCCGACCTCGCCGTAGCTCAAGGTGCGGATCACGCGCGCGGTCGGCACGATGCGCGGGTCGGTGGTCATGATGCCGTCCACGTCGGTATAAATCCAGAGGTGATCGGCTTCGACGGCGGCGCCGAGGATGGCGGCGCTGAAATCGCTGGCGCCGCGCCCCAGCGTGGTGATGATGCCATCGCGGGTGGCGCCGATGTAGCCGGTCACAATCGGCAGCGAGCCGCTCTCCAGATACGGCACGAGGAACTGCTTGACGCGCTGACGGGTCTCCTCCATGAGCGGGGCGGCATCTTGGAAGTTGTCGTCGGTGACGATCAGGGTGCTGGCATCGATAGCCAGCGCTGCGTTGCCCAGATCGCGCAGGTGCGCCGCGAGGAGTCGGGCGCTGAAGCGCTCGCCGAAGCTCATGATCAAGTCCATGCCGCGCGGGGTGACCTCGCGCAGGACGGCGATGCTGTGGCAGAGCGCGTTGAGGGTATCCAGCATGGTATCCAGCTCATCGAAGAGGCTCTGCTTGATCTTCTCATCGCTGACCAGCTGCTCCGCTGTCTCGCGGTGGCGCTGGCGCAGCTCGGCGACGATGCTGTAGTGCTCGGACTCGTCGCCGGTGGCGGCGCTGCGCGCTGCCTCTTTGAGTTGATCGGTCACGCCGTGCATGGCGGAGACGACGGTCAGGATGCGATGCCCTTGCCGCTGATGATCGAGGATGATGCGCGCCACTTGAGCAATCGTATCGTGATTGCCCATCGAAGTGCCGCCAAATTTCATGGTGATGAGGCTCATACTGTGCTTTGCTGCCTGTGAAGTGATTTGAGACTTGCGCAAGATGGCTTGATTATAGGCGATCTGGCAAGTTACAGACAAGAGAGGCGGCAATGCTCGGCTTGAGGCGCTGGTGTGGTATACTCAGCGCGCTCAGTGGCGACGATCTCAAGGGGATATGGCGAAGCGACGAACCTCCAAAGCGCCAGAGAGCGCGCCGAGCGCGCTGACGCCCGCCGAGCCGTCGGCGCCCGCGCCCCTCTCGGTCGATCCCGACCCGCAAGCGGTGTTTTTGCTGCACACCGAGTACGATCTGGTCGAGGGGAAGGCGCGCAGTCGGCTGACCTCGCGCCGCCATCTCTATATCGCTTTGGCGGCGGTCGGCGTGTGCCTGTTGATGGCGTGGCTGGCAGTGCGCCAAGCCGAAGAGAACGCCGCGCTGGACGCCCGTAGCGGGCGGGCGCCGGCGGAGGTGATCGCGCGGCGCATCGAGGCGGGCAGACCGCAGCCGCGGCGGCTGATCACCTACCAATTCAGCCTGCCCGACGGACGCACCTTCCGCCGCGAGATCAGCGTGGACGCCGCTGAGTATGACTTTTACTTCGTGGGCAGCCGCCTCGTCGTCAAGTTCCTGCCTGAGCAGCCTGAGCTGAACACCCTGCTCGACCGCCGCCTTGAAGTTGTCGAGAGCGAGCTGCTCTGGCTGATGCTGATCGCGCCGCCCTTTTTGAGCTTGCCCGTGCTGCTGTGGGCGTTGGCGCAGAACATCCTGCTGACCCAGTACGAGCGGCGCGGCGTGGTGGTGCGCGGCGAGGTGGTTGAATGCACGGGCGAGGAGCGCGGCTCGCACTACCACGTCAAGCTGCGCTATCAGTTCATCCTGCCCGACCTGCGCATTCGGCGCGGCACGGCGCACTTCGTGCGCGACGACCTGCGCGGCGCTAAACTGCCCGAAAAAGGCGCGCAGGTCGCCGTTTTGTACCTGAACGACTGGTTCTATCGGCTGCTTTAGCCCGCTCTCAGCCCTCAGCCAGCCCCTTGATGTTCGCCAAGGATTGCTTGGCGTTATTCAGGTTGACCTGATGCACGGCGGGCTCTGCCAGCTTGCCCAGCACGCCGCCGCTCATGCTGTAGTCCATGCTCAGGCTCAGCGTGACGCCGTCGCCCGTCGGGACGATCTCCCAGCGCTGCGAGCCGTTGACGACGCCCTCAAGTGTGTAGGCGATGCTCTGATTGGGCTGCATCGCCTGAACCGTTTGGGTGGCTTTCAGCTGGATGCCCAGTACGGAGTAGGCGCCTGAGATGGTCGAGCCGACGGCGGGGAAATCGGCGGAGGCTTCCACGCTATCGATGCCGGCGAACCACCTCAAAATCAGATCGGGCGTGGTCAGCAGCCGCCAGACGGCTTCCGGCGCGGCGTTGATCGAGATGCTCTCGCTGATGTGTTGCATAGAGACGCTTCCTTCATCCATGAGACGCGGTCACATCGATCAGCTTAGCACACTTCAGCCGATGGCTCAAGCACTACCGCGATCTGACCTGTGCGGGTAGACTCAGCAACTGTGGAACATCCAGAGGCATCTTCAACATCTTCGGCGGGCGCTGTGGCGGCGCGCGTGGCGCGCAACGCCGCGGCGATTGCGCTCGCCACGCTCCTGGCGCGCGGCTTTCAATTCGGCTGGGCGGTCGCTTTGGCGGCGCTGCTGGGCGCCGAGCAGTACGGCATCTGGGGGACGATTGGCGCGATCCTGGCCACGGCGGCAGCCCTGCCTGAGTTCGGCATGGGCTTGGTGGTGCTGCGCGAGGTCGCCCGCCAGCCCAGCGAGGCGGGGCGCTATTTGACGGCGACGTTGGCTGTGCAGCCACCCCTCGCCATCGCCACGCACCTCGCCCTGATCGCCCTGAGCCTCGCCCTGCCCTACGAGACGACCTTCCGCCTGCTGCTGGCGCTGGCAGCGCTCAGCCTGACGGTCGATACGCTCGGCAACATCGGCTACAACCAGCTCCTAGCGGCTGAGCGCATGGTGACGACCAGCCTTGTGATGGTCGTCCACGTCAGCCTGCAGATCGGCTTCAGCTTGGTGGCGCTGCTGAGCGGCGGCGGCTTGGCGGGCGTGTACATGGCGACGATCAGCGCGGGAGTCTTGCGGGCGGCGCTGCACGGCGCGGCGCTGCGGCGCATCGGAGTCGTGCCGCGCCTGCCCATCGAGCTTGCGCGCGTGCGGCGGCTGTTCAGGGAGGGCTGGTCAATCGCGCTTAGCTCGTTTTTGGGCTATGCCTATCAGCACGTCGATAAGGTGCTAGTCTTCACCTTTCTGGGCGAGCGGGCGGCTGGCTACCTGACCGCCGCCTTTGTGATCGTGAGCGGCGTGGTGGAGCTGTTCAGCGTGACGGTCTTCACGGCGCTCTTCCCCGTGATGGCGCGCTTGGCGCAGCAATCGCCCGCCGCGTTGCGGCGCGCCGTCGATCAGTTCGCCTTTTTGAGCTTGGTGATCGGCTTGCCGCTCGTGATCGGCATCGCGGCGCTCGCCAGCCGCTTGGCGAGGCTCTTTTTCCCCAGTTTCAGCGGCACGGCGGGCGTGCTGGAGGTTCTGATCTGGCACGCGGTGTTGGCGATGATCGGCAACGCCTACGCCCAGATGCTCCTTGTGGAGGGGCAGCAGCGACTGCTCTTGTGGGTGCGGGCGCTCGGTTTGGCGGTCAGTTTGGCGGCGAATCTGATCGCCTTGCCGCTGCTGGGCGTGATCGGGGCGGGCGTGGCGACTTTCGCGGCGCACGTCGCCATGCTGATCGCCTTCCTGCGGGTGCGCGGCATGACTGGGGCTGAGGGGCGCGCCTTGCTCAGCCAGACGTTGCGGGTTATCGCGGCGGGGCTGCTGATGGGCGCGCTTGCCTTTGGGCTGCGCGATTGGCAGCCGATTCTCGGAGCGCTGCTCAGCTTGCTCGCCTACGGAGGGGCGCTGATCGGCTTGCGTGCGCTCGACTCGGCGCACTGGGCGCTGATCCGCCAAATCCTGAGCGCCTTGCCGCTCTTCGGAGAGCGCTTGGCGCGCCTGTGGCGACCGATCAGCGCGCCTTGAGGCGCTGCACCAGCCACGTCGGGATGAGCAGGACGCTCAAGAGCGCCGCGGCGAGCCCGCCGTAGACGAGGCGCGTGTAGACGATCAGGTCGCGCAGGTACATGCGCAGCGCCCGCGCGCTGACTTGCTTGGCGCTGGCGCCCTCGTGATGGACGATGCCATCGCTGGGCAGGTACATCGTGCGCAAGCCGAGCGCCTGCACACGCCGCGAGAAATAATCGTCGCTGAAGTACATTTTCAGGCGCGTCTCGAAGTAGCCCGCCGCCCGCCAGACCTCGCGGTGGGCGATGATCGCGCTGCCGGGCAAGACGTCGATCGGGCGTGCGCTGAGGCGATCCCACTCGGCGTACCACAGCCAATCTTGCAGCTTTTGCCAGCCTTTCGGGGTCAGCCAGCGGTAGAGCTTGCCGATGAAGGTGTAGTTCAGCACCAAGTAACCGAAAGTGGGAAAGCGCGAGCCGTTGCGCTGCAAGCGTCCGTCGGGGAAGTACATGGTGGTGGTGGCGGCGCCGATGCTCGGATCGGCTTGCAGGGCGCTCAGCAAGCGTTGGAGCGTTGCGCCGCGCACCTGCATATCGGGGTTCAGGGCGAGGACGTAATCGGCTTGCGCCAGCTGAATGCCCTGTGTGTAGGCGGCGGAGAAGTAGCCATTCTCGGCATTTTGCACGAAGCGCACCTGCGGGAAGCGCGCCGCCACTGCCTGTGCGCTGCCATCGTAGGAGGCGTTATCCAGCACGATGCACTCAAGGCGCAGATCGGGCGCCTGAGCGTAGATCGACTCCAAGAGCGCCAAGAGCAGATCGCGCGTTTTGTAGTTGACGATGACAACGCTGAGCGCAGGCAGTGACGTCGGCAAGCTGAGCCTCAGAGGTCAGGCGTACAGGCGCGCAAGCCGCCTGAGCAAAAGGTTCGCGCCGCCGTGCTTCACATTGAGCGGGTGCCCTCGCCCTTCATGCGCGTCTCAATGTAGTTGACCGCTTCGCCGACCGTGGTGATCTTTTGAGCTTCCTCGTCGGAGATGTCGCCGCCGAATTCCTCCTCGATCTTCATGATCAGCTCAACGAGGTCGAGCGAGTCGGCTTCGAGGTCTTCACGGAAGCGCGCATCGAGCGTCACTCTTTCCGCGTCCACATCGAGCAGTTCCACGATAATTTCACGCACGCGCTCTTCTGTCGTAGCCATTGGGCAGTCCTCCAAAGGATGTCGAGTCAAAGTCTGCAAAGGTCAAATGCGGCAGCCATTATAGCTTGCTTGCACGCCTTGCGAAAGAGACAACACCGTCCGCCTGAAAAAGGTTCAGCCCGCCGCCTTTTTGCGAGAATTTTACAGCTCCCTGACGAGTTTTTTAGAGGTCGCGCGTTGTGTGCGGCGCAACTGGCTGTATGATTGAAGTGGCTGTGCTGAACAAGCAGAGATGGAGTGCTTTTATGCGGAAATTTATCTATTGCGTGGCGATTGCGCTGCTGCTGGCTGCCAGCCTGAGCGCCGCGCCTGAGAGTCGGGCGCAAGGCGCGCCCAGCGAAGCCGCCCTTGAGCGCGTCTTCGCCGATATCAGCGCCCGCATCGGGCGGAGGGTCTCGCGCAGTCTCTTCGATGGCACGTGGGCGTACGAGCAGATCGTGGTGCGCGACGACAACCTCGGCTGCGCCAACGGTGAGCGCAACGCGCCCGGTCAGACCCGCGCCTGGGTGGTGCGCGTGACGGTCAATGGCTTCGGCAGCTATGAGTACCGCATCTCCAACGACGGCGGGCTGGTGTTCTTCTGCACGGGCGTGGGCGTGGGCGCGAGCATCCCGCCGACCGCCGCCGCGCCGCCCGTCGGTGCGCCGAGCGGGAATCTGCCCGTCCCGCCGCCGATTGGCGTGGTCGCCTCGCCGGTGACCTTCTCCGCGCCGATCTTGGCGTTCGTCGGGCGCGATGGCAACGTCTATGTGACCAGCTTGGGCAGCGCGCAGGGCTACGTGCCGCTGACCGGCGATGCGCTCGGCGCGGTGACTGAGGGCGGCTATACGGTTGGACAGCGCAACTACATCCATCTGCGCTGGTCGTCGGATGGCAGCCGCCTCGCCTTCATCGATCAGACCACGCAGACGCTCTTCGTGGTCTCCAGCGGGACGCAGCCTTTCCCAATTGCCAGCGGCGTCTCGCCCGAATTTCCGCCGACGTGGTCATTTGAGGGCAACTCCATCTTCTACGTCGGGCAGGGCGTCCCGTCGGCGGCTGATCCGAGCAAGTACACTTACATGGTGATGGAAGTGCCCGTCACAGGCGGGGCGGCGGGCGTGGTCGCGCGCTTCGACTTCACGGTCGGCTGTGGCGGCGGTGGCGCTGGAGCGGCGCTCACCAACTACCTGCGCGAGGCGGGCTTCTCGAAGAGCAAGCTGATTTTCAAGCGGCACAGCAGCGGCTTTTTGCACAGCATGGGCTGCGACGGCACGGGTTTGGCGCTGAGCGCCTTCGATGGCACGCTCATCTGGTCGTTTCCGAACGTCTCGCGCGTGCAGCTTTCGCCGGATGGCGCGCGCGCCGTCGCCCTGCAGCAGGCGCTGGACTTCAGGCGCGGCTCTGAGGTGGTGCTGCTCGATCTAGCGCTCACGGCGAGCGTCCCCATCAGCGATATCCGCGGCGCCGAGCAGCTCGGCTGGAGCGGCGACGGCAGCACGCTCTTCTTCAGCACCCGCGAGCTGATTCAAGAGACGGGCGTGAGCGACGCCGCGCCCCTAGCCCGCTCGTTCTTCGCCGCCGACGGCAAGAGCTACCGCGTGAGCCTCTTCGCCATCTCGACCACGGGCGGCGTCCCGCAGTTGGTCTACCAGAGCGAGGGCTACGCCATCGCCGCCATCACCTCCGCCCAGACGACCTCGCTGACCGCCTTCAGCATCATCGAGTCCGAGGCGAGCATGATCGCGCGCATCAACGCCAACGATAGCTACCAAAACGTGCTGAGCGCCGCGCCGCGCGTCAAAATCGGCGTAGCCGCCTTGCCGCTCGGCACGCCCGGCTACCCGTACGTGATCGGCGCTGACGGCGGTCAGCCCGCCTTCAGCCCCGCCGCGAGCTTCACAGCCATCCCGGCGCGGCTGATGAGCGCGCCCGTCGTGCCGCCTGCGGGCGCGCCGCCCGCCGTGCCGCCTGTGGGCGCGCCGCCCGCCATGCCCACGACGCGCCCCGCCGCTCCGACGGCAGTGGCTGCCCTGCGCGCCACGGATGGCGAGAATCCGCTAGGACTCGTGGTGGGCGGGCGCGCGGTCGTCTCGCCCGGCGACCCTGTGATCGTGCGCAACACGCCGCAATATCTGCGCGACCGCAGCAACGCCATCGGCATTTTGCGCCCTAACGAGCTGGTGCGCATCCTCGTCGGACCGATCTTCGCCGACAATCTGCGCTGGTGGCAAGTGCAGCGCGAGGTCGGCGGCTTGACGGGCTGGGTGGTCGATCAGTACATCGATGCCAACGGCAAAATCGAGACCAATCTGATCGCGTTGCGGTAGCGCCGCGCCTCCCGATGCGCCTCAGGTCGCCTTGAGGCGCATTTTTTGTGCCCGCTGTGCAATCTGCCAAACTTTTGGCTCAAGCTCTTGACAAAATTATCAGCTCAAGCTAAATTGACAGCGCGTTCTGAAAGGCATTAGTGAGACTGATAACTCATGTCGTCCGTTCAGCACCTAAGCTGCCACTTCGATGATTGCCCGCACATGAGCCTGTGTGCGGCGATGTGTCGCTGTGTTGCAGTCGGGGTGTGGGACGCCTGATGCCTGTTTGTGCGCCGCGCTGAGCCCGCCCCGACCCCGTTCGGGGCTTTTTTGTTGCGCGGCGCGCGCCACAGAGGGGAGTCTGCCTATGGATTCAGGCTGTTGCCGCTCAGAGATGCCCAGTCGGTTCGTTCGGTTCAACTTGTGTCTGATCGCTAAGCATTGAGAGGGGAAAATCTGATGAACATCCGTCGTCTGGTGACACTTTTTGCAGTCGTGGCGCTGATCGCCGTCGGCTTGGCTCTACCGTCCTTCCGCGCGCGCGCCGATCTGCCTGAGAGCGCCGTGGTCAGCACGGAATGGCTCGCCGCCCGCCTCGACGACCCGAAAGTGCGCGTCATCGAGGTCAGCGTGATTCCGGGCGTCTACGAGCGCGGGCATATCCCCGGCGCCGTCAACTTCGTCTGGCACACCGACTTGGTCGATCCCGTCATCCGCGATATCGCCTCGCCTGAGGCGTTCCAGAAGTTGGCGCGCAGCGCCGGGATCAACGCCGATACGACCGTCGTGCTGTACGGCGATAACAACAACTGGTTCGCCGCGTGGGGCGCCTGGATTTTCAGCATCTACGGGCATGAGGATGTGCGTCTGCTGGATGGCGGGCGCGCCAAGTGGGAGCGCGAGAATCGCCCGCTGAGCATCCAACAGCCCAGCCACCCTGAGGGGAACTTCACCGCCAAGCCCGCCCGCCGCGAGATTCGCGCCTTCCTAGCCGACGTCTTGGCGGTCGTCAAGGGCGAGGCTGAGGGCGTGATCGTCGATATCCGCTCCCCGGCGGAGTACGAAGGGCGCATCTTCGCCCCGGAGGGCTTCCAAGAGTTGGCGATCCGCGCCGGTCACATCCCGACGGCGGTCAATGTGCCGTGGGGGCGCGCCGTCAACGAGGATGGCACCTTCAAGTCGGTTGAGGAGCTGCGCCAACTCTACGCCTCGGTCGGCGTGGACGGCAGCAAGAAGGTCTACGTCTATTGCCGCATCGGCGAGCGCTCCAGCCACACTTGGTTCGTCCTGAGCAAGATTCTGGGCTACGACGTGGCGCAGTACGACGGCTCGTGGACGGAATGGGGCAACGCGGTCGGCGTGCCGATTGAGAATCCAGCCGGCACGGTCTGGGGCAGGCAATAACGCCGCCCATGGCTGAGTCCACGCTCGGAGGCGGCGCGCAAGCCGCCTCCACCTCACTCAAGAATCCGAGGACGGCGGCGGCGGTGCGCCTCGGCTTGGCATGGCTGATTGTGGGCGCGCTGGTGGCGCTCGCCTTCAGCCTGCACGAGACGCCCAATCGCGGCGCTGCCGCCTCCTTCTCGCTGCTGATCGGCGTCGCGCTGGGCGTCACTTTCCAGCGCGGACGCTTCTGTTTCTTCTGCATCTTCCGCGATTTCATCGAGAATCGGGATAGCTCAGGCTTGTTCGCCGTGCTGAGCGCGCTCGCCGTCGGCGGGATCGGCTACGCCATCGTCTTCGGCGCCTTCATGCCCAATCCGAGCGGGCGGGGCTTGCCCGCCAACGCCCACATCGGGCCGGTCAGCTGGGTTTTGGTGGCGGGCGGGCTCGCCTTCGGGGTCGGGATGGCGCTCTCAGGCGCGTGCATCAGCGGGCACCTCTACCGACTGGGCGAGGGCTACACGCGCGCGCCGTTGGCGCTCTTCGGGTCGCTCGTGGGCTTCGGAGTCGGCTTTTTGACGTGGCACACGCTCTATGTGGAGGCGATCTCGGTGGCGCCGCTGGCGTGGTTGCCCAAGACGCTCGGCTACGGCGGCAGCCTCGCCCTGCATTTAGCGCTGCTGAGCCTGATCGCCGCCCTCCTGCTGCGCCACCTGCCAGAGCTGCCCGCTCAGGCGGGCGGCAAGCTGACGTGGCGGCGCATCTATCAAGCCGTCTTTGTGACGCGCTGGAATCCGTTGGTGACGGGCGCGCTGGTCGGCTTGATCGGGACGTTCGCTTATCTGCGCGTCTCGCCTTTGGGCGTGACCTCGCAGCTGAGCAGCCTGACGCGCACGGCGCTCAACAACGCGGGCTGGCTAGGAGATCGGCTGGTCGGTTTGGATGGCTTCGCCGGTTGCGCGGCGCGCGTGGTCGATACGATCACCAACAACGGCATCCTGATCGGCGGCTTGGTGGCGGGCTCGCTGGCGATGGCGCTCTTCACGAATCGCTTTCAGCTCTCGCGCCTGACCGTGCGCGGGGCGCTGACCGCCCTCTTGGGCGGCGCGCTGATGGGCTGGGGCGCCATGGTCTCGCTGGGCTGCACCGTCGGGACGCTGCTTTCGGGCATCTCGGCGTTCGCGCTCTCAGGCTGGCTGTTCGGCGCGGCGGTCTTCGCGGGCGTGTGGCTGGGCATCAAGCTGCGCCTACACGCGTGAGTCGGGGCGGCGCGCAGCCGCCCTGACCGCGCCCCTCAGGCGATGGGCTTATCGGGATCGTTGCCCCAATCCTTCCACGAGCCGTCGTAGACGGCGGCGCGCGCTCGGATGCCCGCCGCTCGCAACGCCAACAGCCCAAAGCTGGCAGAGACGCCCGCGTTGCAGTAGAAAATCACCTCTTCGCTGGATTCGCTGGAGTCGGTGATGCCCAGCGCGGCGAATTTCTGGCGCAGCGCCTCAGGCGGTAGCAGCGCGCCATCCTCGCCCAGCAGCTCGCGGCGCGGCTGATTGAGGGCGCCGGGGATGTGCCCCTTGCGGGCAGCCCGCGATGCCTCGCCGCGAAACTCCTCCGGGCTGCGCATATCGATCAGACGGACGGGCGAGCCGAGCGCCGCCAAGACTTGCCCGCCATCTCGATACCACGCGGGATCGGGGCGCGCCGTGAAGACCGTCGGGGCGAGGTCGGGCACTTCCGCCGAGACGGGTCGCCCCTCAGCGAGCCATTTTTGCCAGCCGCCGTCCAGCACTGCCACCTGCGAATGCCCGTAATAGTTGAGCGCCCACCACAGCCGCGCCGCGAACATCCCGCCGGCATCGTCATAGGCGACCACGAAGGTCTGCTCGGCGATGCCCGCCCGACTCATGGCGGCGGCGAAGCGCTCAGGCGGCGCGATCCGCGCGTGGCGCGGGTCGGCGGGATCGGTGATCTCATGCACCCAATCCACAAAGACCGCCTTCGGGATGTGGCTGACTAAGTAATCGGCGCGATGGTTGAAGTAATGCGGCGGCGGCTCGGTGGCGGGCAGGACGTGCCCGCGAATATCGACCACGCGCAAGTTCGCGTCGTCCAGATGCTCAGCCAGCCATGCCGTGCTGACGAGTTCTTTGTGCATTCAGGTGACCTCGCTTCGTCAAGTTGATACATTTTTGAAATATCTGTTAAGCCAGTTTAACTTTACGCTAAAAGCGCGTTAAGACTCATTGTTTCTCAAGGGAGTGTCCTATGCCCTACCCGTATCGCTATGCGCCGGGCGCCGAAGTGCTTGGGCAGGCTGCCAGCGCGATCTTCAATCACATGCTGGGCGACGAGGTGATGGACTCGCTGCGCAAGCACGGCGTCGATCAGCTCAAGCCCGATGAGTGGTATCCGGTCGATAAGTTCATCGAAGTCTTCGCCGATTGGTTCAAGAATCCGGAGAACACCTCCAATCAGTTGGTCAGCGTGGGCATGGCGATCATCCACAACGCCGTCTTACCGCCTGAGATGGAGAGCGCGCCGCTGATCGACAAACTGATCTTGCTGGGCAAGCTGCACGACATCAACCATCGCGGCAGCGGCGACCCAGGACGCTACGTGATCGAGCGGCTCGGCGAGAAGCACCTCAAGTATACCACCAACACGCCCTATCCCGACGATATGATCTACGGCTACATCTACGGTGTGGCGAAGCGCTTCCTGCCGCGCGGCACGCACTTCACGGTCAGCTACGACCCCGACGTGCCGCGCCAACAAGAGGGCGGCACACACACCGTCTTCCACCTCAGGTGGGATTAGCGCCCTAAAAAGGCGATCAGATCGCGGTTGAAGGCGTCGGGCAGCTCTTCCATCGGCTGATGCCCGACGCCCGCGTAGCTGATGAATTGCGCGCCCGAGAGCCGCTCCGCCAGCTCCCGCCCGACCGCGAAGGGCGTGACTGTATCCGCCTCGCCCCAGACGATCAGAGTCTGGGGCGCGAAGCGCGCCAACTGCGCCACCTGCTCGTCGCTGAGCTTGTTGCCGCCCGAATCGCGCACCAGACCGATCAAGCCGACATCCCAGCCCGCCACCTGAAACGGACGCCAATAGCCCGCTAAGTCCGCCTCAGTCAGCCAGTCCTTCTTGACGTAAAACGCCTCGACCGACTCGGCGAGGCGCTGCTCGGTCAGCAGCGCGCCCACCAAGACCCGCGCCCAGCGATTGACGGGCGGAAACGCCACCAAGCCGCCGATGAAAGGCGGCGGACCGCTCGCCCCGATGATGGCGCCATCGACGATCACCAACTTCTCGACCCGCTCAGGGTGGCGCAGGGCGAAATGCGCCAAGACGTTGCCGCCCGCGCTGTGTCCGACGAGGGTGGCGCGCTCGATCCGCAGCGCATCCAGCAAGGCGGCGGTCAGATCGGCGGCGGCGGCGTGCGAGAAGTCCAGCTGAGCGTCGTTGGCGCTCAAGCCCGCCCCGAAGCGGTCGAAGGCGATGGCGCGATAGCCCGCCGCCGCGACCGCCTCCAGATTTTTGCGCCACGTGAAGGTGCTGCCGAACAAGCCGTGCAAAAAGACCACGGCGGGCGCCTCCTCAGCGCCGTAAGCGACGTAATAGACCTCGCCGCCGTTCAGCTTGACGAAGGCGCCGTTCGGATCGGCGAGGGCGCGCGGATCGGCATCCGCAGCGCTCACGGGCAGGAAGAAGGGGACGGTCAACAGCCCGATCAGGACGACGGCGAGGATCAGCAGCCCGCGCGGGAAACGCCGTTTGCGTTGTGGAGGCATCGCTCACCTGTAACTGCTTGAACAGCCGCTCAGAACCAACGCGGCAAGCCGCCGACCAACACCGCCACGCCCACAAAGACGATGGCGAAGGATGCCGCCACCGCGATCAGGTGCGTGCGCGCCTGCACGTTCGGCTCTTGCCGCCGCGCGCGCGCCGTCAGCCCGTGCAGGATGCCCAACGCCACCAAGCCGAGCGCGAGGTGAATCCAGATGCCCTCGTAGAGCGCGTTCTGCGTGAGGCGCTCGATGAAGTGCAGGATGCCGAAGAGCACCTGCATATCCATGCCGATGGTGAAGGCGAGCATCGAGAGGCGGGTCAGGCGCGGGTTATCGCGCTTTTGCAGCACGCGGACGAGCGCCCAAGCGAAGGCGAGCAGCGCCGTCACGACCACGACCCAGCGCCAACCGGAGTGCGAAAGGCCGAGAAACGTCCTCATCATGTATTCGCTGGTCATTGTGAACTCCTGTATGAACTCAAAGCAGCCGACCGGCGCGCAGCAGCACGTTTTGCGCGGCTTTGATCATCGGCATATCCACCATTTTGCCCTCATGGGCGAAGACGCCGATGCCCAGCGCTTGATTCGCCTTGTACGCAGCCAGCAGGCGTTCAGCGCTCTCGATCTCAGCTTGGCTGGGCGTGAAAGCCTCTTGAATGATCGGCACTTGCTTGGGATGGATCGCCAATTTGCCCGTGAAGCCGAGTTGACGCCCGAAGCGGGCATCGGCGCGCAAGCCCTCGCTATCCTCAAGGTTGGTGAAGAGCGTATCGATGGCTTGCAAGTGGGCGGCGGCGGCGTGCAACACGACGGCGGAGCGGGCGTAGAGTATCTCCATGCCTTGCGGCGTGCGCTGCGCGCCGATGCTGCTGGTATAATCCTCGCCGCCGAAGATCAGGGCGCTCAGGCGCGGCGTGCTGGCGGCGATCTCGCGCAGCGCGACCATGCCGCGCGCCGTCTCGATGATGGCGAGCAGGGTGAACTTGCCTTGCGGCAAGCCCGCCTCGCGCTCGAAAGTGGCGAGGCGCGCGCTCAGCGCGCTCAGCGAGATGGTGTCCTCCGCTTTGGGGACGACGAAGCCATCGGGCAGGGCGGGCAGCAGGACGGCTAAATCCGCCTCTGCCTCCGCCGTGTTGAGCGGATTCAAGCGCACGAGGCGCTCCGTCCGCCCGAAGGCGAGGGTCTGGAGGGCTTGGGCAGCGGTGTGGCGGGCGGCGTGCTTGCGGTCGGGCGCGACGCCATCCTCCAAGTCCATGACGATGCAATCGACTTCGAGCGTGGCTGCCTTGTTGATCTTGTGCAGATCGTCGGCGGGCATGAACAGCAAGGCGCGGCGCGGATTGTAGCTCATGACTGCCCCTCCTGCGGGCGGCGTAAGAACAGCGCGGTGCGCTCCAGCTCGATGACGACCTCGCCACGTTGGTTGCGCCCGATGTGTTTCAGGCGCACCACGCCGCAATCCGAGCGCGAGCGCGACTCGCGCGCCTCCAGCACCTCGCTCTCGGCGTAGAGCGTATCGCCGTGAAAGACCGGGCGCGAATGCACGACGCGCTCGTAGCCCAAATTGGCGACGATAGTGCCTTCGGTCAGGTCGCTGACGGTCAAGCCGACGATCAAGCCGAGCGTGAACAAGCCGTTGACGATGCGCCTGCCGAACTCGGTGTTAGCGGCGTAATCCTCGTTGATGTGCAGCGGCTGCGTGTTGAGCGTCAGCGCGCAGAACAGGACGTTATCCATCTCAGTGACGGTGCGCCCCAGCCGATGCCTGAAGCGCGCGCCGACGGGCAATTCCTCAAAATACTTGCCAGCCATGCCTGCTCCCAATTTTTGTCTCTAGCATAGCGCCGCCGCTTGAACTCGGCAAGCGCCCACGCCTCTCTTTACAGCTTTCAGAAAAGCTCAGCGCGTTCCGATATACTTTTGAGAGATCGAACATGATGGCGGAATGACAAGCTTTGGAGTAGAGTATACAGCCGCGAGTGGAAAGTTCTCGTAGAGAGAGGGAGTTATGCGATTCTTCCGCTTGAGTTTGACGTTCGCGCTTCTAGCCGTGTTGGTCTCGGCGCTCTTCGGAGTCTCCCTGAGCGCACAGGCTGAGAGCACCGCCACCACAGCCTACGGACTCTTTCAAGGCGACCCGACCGCCACGCCCGAACCGACGCCCGTGCGCTGCCGCGGCACGCAAGTCTCGCGCCTGAAGCCCGATGACGTGGCGCGCATCAGCAGCGACCTGACCGCCATCAAGCGCGAGCCGCGCCGCGCCGCCACCAACCTCGACCTGATGCGCACGGGCGATACCATCATCATCCTCGAAGGTCCGCTGTGCGCCGAGAATCTGGCTTGGTACAAGGTGCTGTGGACGGTCAAGAACCTTGAGGGCTGGGCAGCTGAGGGCGACGCCCGCGAATACTGGATGGAAAAGGTCGTGCTGGATGAGAGCGCCGACGAAGGCCCGATTCAATGCCGCGGCACGCAGGTCTCGCGCCTGAAGCCCGGCGACTTCGCGCGCATCGTCAGCGACCTGACCGCCATCAAGCGCAGCCCGCGCCGCACCGCCACCAACCTCGATCTGATGCGCACGGGCGACGAAGTGGTCATCCTCGAAGGTCCGCTGTGCGCCGATAATCTGGCTTGGTACAAGCTGGTGTGGACGAAGAAGAACCTCGAAGGCTGGGCGGCGGAGGGCGATGCCCGCGAATACTGGATCGAGGCAGTCGCCGATGGCAACGCCGAGGCGCCCACAGAGGTCAATTGCCGCGGCACGCAGCCCTCGCGCCTGAAACCCAACGATCAAGCCCGCGTCATCAGCGACCTGACCGCCATCAAACGGGCGCCGGCGCGCCGCTCCACCAACCTCGACCTGATGCGCACCGGCGACGACATCGTGATCCTTGAGGGTCCGGTCTGCGCCGATAATTTGGCGTGGTACAAGGTGCTGTGGCTGAAGAAAAACCTCGAAGGCTGGGCGGCTGAAGGCGACGCCACCGAGTACTGGCTGGAAATCCGCCGCTAGGATTGAGAACGGGTAGCCTCAGCTACCCGTTCTGCGCGCTTCAAGGGCAGTTAGCCATCCGGATCGGGCGTGCCGCCCTCAGTGGTCGGACCGCCCGTCTCATCGCTCGGATCGCCGCCG
>CALKXH010000047.1 GCA_938005675.1 uncultured Anaerolineae bacterium | reverse complement strand
GCGCCGAGCAAGGTCACGCCGATCACGCTGAAGATGTACAGCCGACCTTGACGCTTTTGCATCGGCAAGACGCCGAAAGAATGCCCGATGATGGCAGCTGATCCGAAGAGCGCAATCACGCCCAGTGGGACTTGACGAATTGCCTGAATGAACGGATATGGCGCCATCGCGAGCGCGCTGAGAGCAGCATTCAGCAGATTAGGTTGCTCAAGCGCAGCGGCGCGCACGGCGTTGCCCGGCGCGAGAATCACCACAGCGGCGCCCAGCACAGCGCCTAACAAGCCCGCAAGGATCAGAGCGCGCGCTCTGGGCGCGCGCCGCGCAGCCAGCAAGCCCAAGCTCAGCAACCCGACTTGCAGCGTCATGACGTATGGGTTGAAGCCCGCTAGGATGAAGCACAGTACAAAGAGCGGCAATGCCGCCCATGGTGAGTTAGCTGTGAGGATCAGCGTCGCAATCAGAGGCGCGACCAGCAGAGGCACTCCATAAGCTGCCATCGCAGTGTACCAGAACAGCACCTCGTGCAAGTTGGGCAGGCTGCTCAGGAAGACGGGGAGGAACAGGCACGTCGCAGCCAGCGCCAGCAGCTCGACTGACTGCGCAGCAGGCAAAAAGCGCCTCAGCAGCGCTCTAGCGAATAGGAAAAGCGCCGCAAAGCCGATCCCGAGCCACAACAGGATCGGGACGAACAGCTCGCGCGCGCTCGGTATGATACCCTGCAGCGCTATGCCTGAGAATGTGCCTGTCCAGCCCGTGTACATTGAGGTCACAAAAGTCAGCCAGCCTTGCTCATCTACCGCCGATTTCAAGCAGTAATCATCGGCGAGGTAACGCGCATAGAAACTGCCAGCTACGATCAGAGCGAGCGGCAACGCACAAATCGCCACGATGAGCCACAAAGCCGCTCGCTGACCCGCCCTAGCGCTCATGGATAGCTTCTCTTGCGCTCAACGGGCGCGCCCGCCCTGCGATCAGCAAGATCAGCGCCGCGCCCGCCGCCCCTAGCGAGACAAGCTGCGCGGTCGTCAGGGCGGGGATGCCCTGAATGCCGTGACTATCGAGGCGCAGAAAGTCCAGCAGGAAGCGAATGGTGGCGTAGGAGAGGATGTACAGCAGCACGAGCGTGCCGTGACGCGCTCGCTCGCGCCAACGCCACGCCAAGCTCAGCAGAATCAGCGCTGTGCCGAGCATCCACAGCGATTCGTACAAGAAAAGCGGATGAAAGCGCTCGAACGCCTCGTAGCCGCGCAAGCGATTCTCAGGCAGGATGTAGATCGCCCACGGCAGGTCGCTCGGCGCCCCGTACAGCTCCTGATTGACGAAGTTGCCCCAGCGCCCAATCGCCTGCCCAAGCGCCATGCTGGGCGCGATCAGGTCTAGCCATGCCAACAGGGGCTGCTTGTGCCGCCGCGCAAAGAGCCAAATGCCCGCAATCCCGCCGATGATCCCGCCGTAAATGCCCAAGCCGCCGTTCCAGATGGCGAGCATCTGCAGCGGATTTTCGAGGTAGTACTGCGTAGTCAAGCCGCTGGCAGGCGAGGGAGTCAGGATGTGATAGACCCGCGCCCCGATCAAGCCGGGGATGATCGCCCACGTCAGCCCGTCCCAGATGTACTTGGGATCAAGCCCGAATTTCGGGGCGCGCCGCGCCGCCAACGTCGCGCCAACCAACATGCCACCGATCAAGATCAGGGCGTAGAAACGGATGTAGAGCGGTCCGAGATGAATGCCGTAGGCATCTATGAACATGCTCAAGCCTCTGTGTGACGTGCCACGCCCCGAATTCTAGCGCGCCTCGCCGCCCTGTGCTACGATCAGCCCGCACATCGCACAGCGAGAGAAGACATGGGACTGAAAGCAGACCGCTGGATACGCCACATGGCGCAACAGCACGGCATGATCGCACCCTTTGTGGCGGAGCAGGTGCGCGGCAACGTCATCAGCTACGGACTCTCCAGCTACGGCTACGATATCCGCATCGCCGATGAATTCCGCATCTTCACGCCCAACCCCTACAACACCGTCGTCGATCCGAAGGCGATGGACGAACGCTCGATGGTCGTTTTTCAGGGCGAGCGCTGCATCATCCCGCCCAACTCCTTCGCGCTCGGTCGCACAGTGGAGTACTTCCGAATGCCGCCCGATACGCTTGGCATCGTGATGGGCAAGAGCACCTACGCGCGCTGCGGCTTGGTGCTGAACGTCACGCCGCTCGAACCGTCTTGGGAGGGCTACGTGACGCTTGAAATCTCCAACACCACGCCGCTGCCCGCCGTGATCTACGCCAACGAGGGGATCGGGCAAGTGCTGTTCTTTCAAGGCGACGAGGTCTGCGAGGTGAACTACGCCCAGCGCAAGGGCAAGTATCAGGGGCAGACGGGCGTGACCTTGCCGCGCGTAGAGTGACTTCCACGCGCGGCGCGCCGTTGGCGGCTAATCGCGCTTGAAGCGGCTGTAATCGGGCGCCGCGTAGCGGCTGCGCCCGCCGCCCTCCAGCGCGATGAGCGCCTCGATTTTATTGGGCAAGCCGAACAAGTTGATGAAGCCCTCGGCGTCCTGCTGATCGTAGATATCCATCCGCCCGAAGGAGGCGTAGTCCTCGCGGTACAGGCTGAACGGCGAGCGCCGCCCGCTGACGATCACGTTGCCCTTGTACAGTTCAAGGCGCACGTCGCCGGTCATGTTGCGCTGCGTGACGTTCACGAAAGCATCGAGCGCCTCGCGCAGCGCGCTGAACCACTGCCCGTTGTAGACCAGCTCGGCGTATTTGATCGCCAGCTGCAGCTTCATATGCAGCGTCGCCTTATCGAGGCAGATGCTCTCTAGGGCTTGGTGCGCCTTGTAGAGGATCGTGCCGCCGGGCGTCTCGTACACCCCGCGCGACTTCATGCCCACCAAGCGATTCTCGACCATATCCACGCGCCCGATCCCGTGTTTGGCGCCCAGATCGTTGAGCGCCATGAACAGATCGAGGATATCCATCGGCGCGCCATCGAGCGCTACGGGGGTGCCTTCCTTGAAGCTGATCTCTATCGACTCGGTATGGTCGGGCGCCGCTTGCGGGCTGGCGGTCAGCACGAACATGCTCTCTTCCGGCTTCGCCCACGGATTCTCCAGCAGACCGCCCTCGTGGCTCATGTGGAACAGGTTGCGGTCGCGGCTGTAGATCGACTTGAGCGTGGCGCTGATCGGGATGCCGCGCTCTTCGGCGTATTCGACGGCATCTTCGCGGCTGCGGATGAACCACTTCTCATCCCGCCACGGCGCGATGATGCCCAGCTTGGGGTTGAGCGCCATCACGCTGACCTCGAAGCGCACTTGATCGTTGCCCTTGCCAGTCGCGCCGTGCGCGACGGCGTCGGCGCCCTCCTGCTCGGCGATCTCGACCATGTGCTTGGCGATCAGCGGGCGCGCAAACGAGGTGCCGAGCAGATACTCGCGCTCGTAGATGGCGCCGGCGCGCATCGTCGGCAGGATGAAGTCGGTCAGGAATTCGCGGCGCAGGTCGCGGATGATCAGCTTGCTGGCGCCGCTCTTGAGCGCCTTCTCCTCCAAGCCATCCAGCTCCTCGCCCTGACCTAAGTCGGCAGTGAAGCAGATCACCTCCACGTGGTAGGTCTCGCGCAGCCACGGCACGATCACGGAGGTATCTAAGCCGCCGCTATAGGCGAGCACCACTTTTTTGTACTGCGGATGTTGACGGGTCATGTTGGTGTGTCCTTTCAGCCTTCAGAGTTTTGCCAAAATCGCGATCAGACGCTCGATGAACAGGTCGCACTCCGACTCGCTCACGATCAAGGGCGGGATCACGCGCAAAACGCTCGTCCCTGCGCCCACCAGCAGCAAACCGTGCGCATAGCCCTGCTCCACCACGCTGGCAGCCAGATCGCCCGCGAATTCGATGCCCAGCATCAAGCCGCGCCCGCGCACCTCCTTGATAAGCGGGCTGCTGATCGCCTCCAAACGCGCCTTCAGGTAGCTCCCGACGCGCTGCACATGCTCTAGAAACTCAGGCGCGCTGATCCGATCGAAGACGTAGTTCGCCACCGCCGTGATCAGCGGGCTGCCGGCGAAAGTGCTGCCGTGATCGCCGTAGGTCAGCGCCGCGGCGACGCGCTCGGTCGCCAGGAGCGCGCCGATGGGCAAGCCGCCCGCTAGCGGCTTGGCGAGCGTCATCAAATCGGGCTGGACGCCGCTCGCCGCGTGCGCCCACAGATCGCCCGTCCGCCCCAAGCCGCACTGCACCTCATCGAAGACCAGCAGCGCCCCGACCTGATCGCAGCGCGCCCGCAACGCCCGCAGAAAGTCGGGCGACGCCTCGTGGATGCCGCCCTCGCCCTGAATCGGCTCGATGAAGACGGCGCAGACGCGCTCGCTGATCTGCTCTAGCGCCGTCGGATCGCCGAAAGGCAAGACCAGCACGTCGGGCATCAGCGGGCGGAAAGGCGCTTGATACGCCTCTTTGGGCGTCAGGGCGAGCGAGCCGACCGTGCGCCCGTGAAAGGCGTGATCGAAGCAGACGATCTGCGTCTTCTCCGCGGCGTTGAAGGTCAGGCGGGCGTACTTGCGGGCGAACTTGATGGCGGCTTCGTTCGCTTCTGTGCCGCTGTTGGTGAAGAAGACGCGGTCGGCGAAGCTGTGCGCCGTGAGGCGCTCCGCTAGGGCGATCTGTGGCAAGGTGTAATACAGATTGCTGGTATGGATCAGTTTCGCCGCCTGCTCCGCCAAGACCGCGGCGATGCCCGCGTCGGCGTGACCGAGCGCGTTCACGGCGATGCCAGCGGCGAAGTCGAGGTATTCGCGCCCGTCGGTATCCCACGCGCGCACGCCGCGCCCGTGCGAAAGCACTATCGGCGGACGTTTATAGGTCTTGACGATGTGCGCCTCGCCGCGCGCGATGATCTGCGCAGTTGTCAAATCGGTTGTGATCGCCATGCCTCACCTTCCTATGCTGTGATCAACGTCCCTGTGCCATTAGATAGTCCGTAGATATCCGTGATGCGCGCCGCGCTCACGCCCGCCGAGAGCGCCTCCAGCGCTGCGCGCAGCTTGACCGCCATGCCGCCCGCCGCCACGCCCGCCGCGATGAGCGCCTCCGCCTCGCCGCGGCTGAGTTGCGGCACGACTGCGCCCTCGCGCAGCACGCCCGCCACGTCGGTCAGAAAGATGACCTCGCGGGCGCCCAGCGCCGCTGCGATGGCGCCCGCCGCCTGATCGGCGTTGATGTTGTGCAAGCCGCCGTCGTCGGCGAGGGCGATGGGCGCGATGACGGGCACAACGCCCGCTCGGAGCGCCTCGCTCAGCACCTCGGCGCGCACCTGATAGACCGCGCCCACGCGCCCCAGATCGCCCTCTGGATGCTGCAACGGGCGCGAGCGCAGCAAGGCGCGGTCGACGCCGCTGAAGCCCTGCGCCTCCACGCCCGCGCGCACCAGCCGCGCCACCAGATTGACGTTCGCCTCGCCGATCAGCGCCATCGCCACCAACGCCATGCTCTGATCGTCGGTCACGCGCAAGCCGCCGATGCTGCGCGGCACGATCCCGAAGGCGCTCTGCAGGCGGTTGATCGCCTTGCCGCCGCCATGCACAAGGATCGGGGGCGTCTCAAGCCCTTTGAGGTGAGCAGCGAGCGCGCTCAGGTAGGCGTCATCTTCAAGCGGCGCGCCGCCGATCTTGTAGACCGTCGCGCTCATAGCAGCCCCGCCGTCTCAGGCAAGCCGAACATCAGGTTGAAGTTCTGGATCGCCTGTGCCGAGGCACCTTTGCGCAAGTTATCGATGGCGCAGGTCAGGATGAGCGTGCTGCCCTGCCCCTCGCTCACGCCGACGACCGCGCCGTTGCGCTGGGCTGCCTCGCGGATGCGCGCCGCCCTGCCGAGCGGGTGCAAAGCGATCAGCGGCTCGGCGGCGTAAGCGGCTTGGTACTCAGCGTAGGCGCGTTCGAGCGTCCAATCGGGCTTGAGCGTGGCGTAGACCGTCGCCAACAAGCCGACTTCGAGCGGCACGAGGTGCGGCGCGAAGATCAGCGCGCCACAATCGGGCTGCAGCTTGCGCAGCGCCTGCTCGATCTCCGGCACATGCCGATGCCGCCGCCCGACGTTATAGGGCTTCACATCGCCGTAGACCTCGCAGAACATCGATTCAGGTTTCGGCTCTTTGCCGGCGCCTGAGACGCCCGTCTTGGTATCGGCGATGATCGGCGCGTCGCTCAGGGCGCCCGCCCGCGCCAACGGATAGAGCGCCAGCAGCACCGCTGTCACGTGGCAGCCCGGATTGGCGATGTAGCGCGCCTGGCGCAGCTGCGCCCGCCCGATCTCAGGCAAGCCGTAGGGCGCGGGCAGGAGCTGCGGCGCGGGATGCGGCATTTTATAGGTCTGCTCGTAGAGCGCGGCTGACTCAAGGCGCAGATCGGCGCTCAGATCGACGACGCGCACGCCCGCCGCCACAGCGCGCGCCGCCACGCCGCCTGAGACCCCGTTCGGCAAGCACAGGAAGACTGCATCGACCTCAGCCAGCGGCGCCGAGTCGGCGGGGAGGAGCGGCGTGCCATCTTCGAGGGCGCGCTCGCGCTCGGAGGTGGCGAAGTGCAAGTTGACGTGCGGATGCCTGCGCAGCAGCTCGATCAAGAGCTGACCGGTGTAGCCAGTGGCGCCGAAGACGCCGACGCGCAGCGTCCGCGCCGCCACGGCGGGCGATGGTTCAAGGTGAGCGTGTGTCAAGCCTGTTCCCTCGTGTGTGCTAGATGCGATGCATAAAAAAAGCCCCTCAGACTTGTCTCAGTCTGAAGGGCTTGCGCGCGGCGTTTCCGCTAGACGCAGCGCAGCGTCCATCCAGACCTATGGCTGGTGGTACGGCGGCTACGGCGCGGGAAAAGCTGAACGCGAATCATGCCTTAAGAATCCTCAACGTCCATTATACACGCCCTGAGAATGGGTCAATTGTGCAGAATGCACGAATTACGCCCTAGTCCCTTGTGCGCAGGCGGCGCGCCACAAAGATGATCGCCAACAAGCCGAGCGCCACCAAACCGATGGCGGGCAGGCGGCTGGGCGCGTTCAAGCCGACGTCATCGAAGAAGCCGCCCTCAGGCAAGGCTCTGGGCGTGGGCGTGAGCGTGGCGACTCCCTCCGGCGCCAAAGTGACCAGCTGCAAAGGCGCGACGGGCGTGCCAAGCTCCACCAAGCCGAAGGTGGGCGAAGGCGAGATGGTCACCAGCAAGCCGATGGGCGTGGGCGTGACGAAGATCGGCGTGCCGGGCAAGGGCGTGGCGACGAGCGTACCTACGCGCGCCTGCGCCGTTATGGTCAAAAGGAACGCCGCGTTTTGGGTCTGTTGGGCGAAGAGCGTGCCGAACGCCTCAGCCGTCTGGGTGATCTCAAGGGCGGAGACTTCGAAGGTCTGAGTGAGCAAGGCGATGCGCGTGCCTTCGGCGGCGGTCGCCTCGAAATCTTCGGTTGGAGAAGGCGTGATGGTCGGGGTGCTGGTGGGCGTGGGCGTATCAGTGGGCGTGCTGGTGGGCGTGGGCGTGCGCGTCCAAGTTTGAGCGATGGTGGTGCGCGTCAAGGCGTCGAAGACCGCCGCGTTGGTCTCCTCAATCGCCACGCGAGTCTGCTGCAGGATGCGATTGCGGTTGCCAGCATCGATGGCGGCGAGGATGATGATCACTAGACCCGCAGCGATCAGCAAGACCAAAGCAATCGCCAAGAACAGGAAGTTGCGATTGCGCGGCGGCGGCGGCGCCGATGGCTGCAGCCCGTTCGTGTCCAGATCGTCAAAAAAGCCAGTCATGCTTCCCCCTAAGCTTGCGGTCGGCTCGGCGCGTCCAGCGGGCGACCGATCAATTCGACATTTGCCAGCGGCACGAAGGCGATCTCCAAGTTATCGGAGAATTGTACCTGTGCCGCAGCCACACGCAGCCCATTTTCTACCGTAATGGGCGATTCGGGCAAATTTAGCACCTTAGCCACGCGCCCCATGTGTGGCAAGCGCGTCACGCGGATGGTCGCGCCCGCTACCACAGGCAGATTGACCTCAGGCGTGCGCAAACGCGAGCTTGGTCCGGTCGGGATGATGATCTCAGGGCGCTCGGAGCGCCAGACCGAAGGCTCGACGGCGTCAAGGGTGGTGAAGCGCCCGCGGTTGCTCTCCAACAGGTTGAAGACGATCTCCGAATAGGGCAAAATGCCGAAGCCTTCGGTCAGGATGACGGGGATGCTCAGCCGTCGGGCTTGCTCGCGCAGGGCGGAGCGCATCGAAGGGGCGATGATGCCACGCCAGCGCTTCTCGGTCGCCTCGGCGAAGACGGCGGCGCTCTGAATCGATTCGGGCAGCACCATGACCTGCCCGCTGTCTTCTTCATCCTCAAAGCCGAGTCGCTCTAGAGCGCCTTGCTCTTGAGCAAAAGCGAGCGCGCCGTAGCTGGCTTTGCCGTTGCCCCACGCCGCCTGAATCAGCGCGCCGCCCGTCTCCAGCACGACGCGGGTATCGCTGGCGCTGTTGACGCGCCCCTCCATCAGGGCGTAGACGGCGACCGGCTGCGGATCGGTCTGCAGCAGCACGCGCCCCGCCTCAAAGAGGGCGAAGCGGGCGCGCTTGGGCGTGACGACCTTCTTGGCGCGCCGCCCCTTGCCGTTGATCAAGAGCGGCACGCCCGCCTCATAGACCTCACCCAGCGGCACTTGGAGCATCTCCTCGGTGATCTGATCGGCGCTGCGCAGCCCCAGCAGCTTGACGGCATCCAAAAAGATGACTTCAGAGGGGACTGTGCCCGCCAGCAAGACCGTATCGGGCGTCACCGTCGAGCCTTGGTTGACCTCGACGTGACCGATAGCGTTGGGCGGCAGCTTGTACTCGCGGATGATGCGCGTCGAGCCAAGCACAACGGTCGTCTCAGGGTAGTAAGGCATCGCTCAGTCGATCTCCTGTACGGCGGCGTACCATTTGGGCAGCAGCTCGGCGCGGCGGCTCAGGTCGCGCGGCAAGACGAGCGGTCTGCCGCGCGTATCGAAGATCAGCCCCGCCGCGCTGCCCTCCACCTCAAAAGTCAGGCGGCGCTTGCCGTTCAAGCGCAAGCCGCGCCCAAGCTTGAGCGAAACTTGCGCTTTTTGCCCCGCTGGAACGGACACAACGCGCAGCGTGTGGGCGGGCACGCGCACCTCGCGGCTGCGCCCGTCGGCGTAGACGACCTTCGCCTCTAACGCCGTGCCGCTCGGCTTGCCGACGGGGCAGATGGCGGTCGCCAAGTTCAGCAAGCCGCCCGTCTCCAGCACCTGAACGACCGTCAAGGGCTCAAGGTGGATCAGGCTGCCCATCGAAGCCATCACGCCATAAGGATCGAGGCGCAAATCGGCGATGCCTTGCGGCTGGAGGGCATCCAACAGCAGCAGCGCGCCGATGCCGGGGTTGATCGGCTGTGCCAAGACCGAGCCAACGCCGATGATCGGCTGCATGGGCGGCAGCGGCGCATTGATCGGCACGCCCGCCCAGCCCTGCCGCGAGGTCCGCAGGGCGGCGCGGATCAGCTCGCGGGCGAGGGCGTACTCGATCTCAAGCTCGCGGGTCAGCTCCGGGATGGTGGCGGGGCGCAGGGTCTTGTTCCAGACGTAATCCATGATCTCGTCGGGCGTCGGCTCAAAGCTGAGCCAACGGGCGAGGTTGCGCACGCCGACCGCCTCCGCCGCGCTGACCGCGCTATGCCCTAAGCCCAAATCCGAGCGGATGGTCACGTTGAGGGCGCCGCGCACCATCGCGCAGATCGTCACCGTCGAGCTGCCCACGTCCACCATCAGCACGTTTTGCTGGCGGTTGCCCGCGTTGGCGAGGTAGCGCACGATGTTGCCGTAGCTCTCCACGCTCGGCAAGACGCCCAGCGCGCTGGCATCTTGAACCGTCTTGAAGCCGGGCGTAGTGCGGGCGCGGTAATCGCCGTAGAGCAGGGCGAGTTCAAGGCGGATCGGATCGAACGACTCGCGCTCAAGGCTGGGGCGCACGTTCTCCGTGACGTACAGCACGACGTGATCCTCAAGCTGCTCGCGCACGTAAGTGGCGAGGGCGGCATTGCCGGCGTACAGCACAATCGGCTTGTTGCTGGGCATCAATTGGGCGGCGAGGCGCACCGTATCGATCAGGGCGCGCACCGGCGCGTTGGCGCCGCTATCGACCCCGCCCACGATCAGGATCAGGTCGGGCGCGGCGCGCAAAATGGCGTTGACTTGCTGCTCTATAGTGCGCACGTCCAGCAGATCGAGGGCATCGACCAGCTCGACGTAAGTGCTTTCGAGGGCGCGCTTGCCGCTCTCAAGGCTGACGTTGGGCATCAAGCCGACCAGAATGGTGCGGATCGGCTTGCCGCCGCTGGCGGTCGCCACGAAGGTGTTGCCGTATTCTTCACCTAGCAGAAGGCGCTGCTCCTGATCCGCCGAGAGGAAGTTCAACCCGCTGAAGGCGCCCAGCTCAGTCAAAGCGCGCCGCAACCCCTCGCTGACGTCGTAGCCGCGCGGCGCCGCCGTGGTCAGCGCCTGAGCGCGCCCGACGAGGCGAAACTGCCCCTCTACAAGGTCGTAGAGCGCCACGCGCGTATGCACGCTGCCGATGTCAGCTGTCACCACCCGTCCAACGGCAGGCGCGATCAGCTGGCTTTCAGGCGCTCTGCGCGGCAAGCGCGCGCTGCTGGGCGGCTTCTGCCTGCCCGACTTGGCTTGAGGAGTCTTGGTGCGTGCCGACATGTCTATCTCCCTAGCAAGACGAACAGCCGATCCGCGAGGACGCCGCTCAGGACGCTCAGCGCCGAGAGGATCAGCAGGCCGTAGGTCGCGCCGAGCGTGATGGCGATGAAGCCCTGCCCGATCAAGCCCACGAAGCGCACCGGCAGGAACTGTGTCACCTCGCCGGAGAGCCGCCGCAAGCCCACGTACGTGAAATAGACTAAGACCGAGAGCGTGCCGATCAGCCCGATCAAGCCGTTGAGGACGTTCTCCGGGCGGAAGGCGCGCCCTGTATCGCCGATCAGCGGCAGCAGCGTGCCGTTGACCGCGCCCAAGAGCGCCAACGCGGTGCCAACGCCCAACACGATCACCACGCCCAGATCGCCCAAGCGCGAGAGTCGCTGCCGCCCCTTATAAACCAGCAAGCCGCCGAACAAGAACGGCAACAGCCCGACGATCAGGCGCGGCAGCTCGAGCGGCGTGCTGAGGACGGTGGCGCTCAGCCATGGGATCAGGACGCGCTCCAGCACGGCGAGCAGCACGAAGCCCGCCGCCGCCCCGATGAAGATGTGAATGGCGATGCGGTAGAGGAAGTTATCGCCTAGCAAGTAACTGAAGATGGCTAGAGTCAGCACAGCGCCAGCCACCACGCCGATTTGCTCCAACGCCTCAGGCGTCATCGTGCGCGTCTCCTGCGGACTAGAAACTGGATCATGTTCAGCGCCGCGCCGATCAAAATGGCGAGGGCGGCGGCGAAAGCGCTCAAGCCGACGCTCTGCCAGCGGCGCTCAGCTTGGCGTTCCGCCTCAGGGCTGGTGTACTGCGCGCGCAGCTCGCGGTAGAGCAAGGCATCGCGCAAGCCGCTGAGCGTCCCGATCACGCGCTGCGGCTCGGCGGCGGCGTAGGCTTGCGCGGCGGGCGCGGCGGCGGCGGAGCTGGCGAGCACGAGGCGCAGCGGGGCTTGCGGCGGCGCGTCGGGCGGCGGACGGAACTGCTCGACCCACGTCTGGACGTCTTCTTGGCGCTGCGCCACGAGGAAGATCGGGTTGGCGCGCAAAACTGCCAACTGCTGTGCCGTGATGCCGCTGGGCGCGCCCTCTAGGTCGGTCTCGAAGAGGGCTTGCCGCTGGAGCGAGTCGTCGTAGAGCGCGTTGGCGAGCGTGCGCACGCCGCTAGCGCCGCCGGGCAAGTAACCCAGCGCGATGTAGTCGCGGCGGGGCAGCAACGGCGCTGTGCGCCCCAGCGTCGCCCTCTCAGCCGAGTCGCGGCTGAGGCGGTAGAGCAAATTGTAGCCGTGCAGGGCGGCAGCGGGATTGGTGCTGACCAGAATCGGCTTGATCTCGCGCCTGATCAGGTCGCGCAGCAGGACGCGAGCGAGGTCGTCTAGCTCGGCGGCGGCGGCGGGCGCGTACTCAAGGGCGACGAGAACGCTCGCGCCGCGCGGGATAGCCAGCACTGCCTCTCCGATGGCGCTCAAGCGCGCTTGGGCGGCTGAGTCCAGCTGGGCGAAGCGCGGTAAGGGCGCTAAGTCCGTCAGATCGGTGAAGAAAGGCAAGATGAGGATCGCCGCGAGGAAGATCGTCAGCAGCAGGCGATCCAGCTTGAGGCGCGCGCGCGGCTTCAGATGAGCGGGCGCACCGATGTCTTCGCTCTCGCGCCGTTTGAGGATCGCCTCCTGTGCGGCGACGATTTGGCGCAGCGTTTGCACGCCCGCCAACTGAGCTGCCGTCGCTAAGGCGCCGCTGAGCGGCAAAGGCGGGGGCGCAGCCGAGTAGCTGAGCGGCTGCAGCACCTCTGGGATGCCGCTCAGGGGGCTATCGGGATTTTCGGGGGCGGCGGGCGGGGCGGTTAAGCCTTTCAGGCGCTCGCGCAGCTTCAGCATCGGTTCGGGCAAGGCGGAGAGCGGGCGCTCTTCTAATTCGATCTCTTGATCGCCAATGCGCAAGCTGGGCTTGTTATCCGGGCGCATCTCGGCGACCCATTCGGGCAAATCCGCCACGGCGGAGACCTCAGCGGTCGCTTTGCTGGGCGGCACGGGCGCGGGAGGGGCAGCAGGCAGAGGCGCGGGCGGCGCTTCGGATACTGGTGGCGGCGCGGGCGGTAGGTCGGGCAGTGCCTCAAAGTCGAATTCCTCGTCGAGGTCGACGGGCGCGACGCTCAAATTGGGCAAGTTGAGGTCGGGCGCGTCGGCGAGGATGGCGTCTAGATCGAGATCGGTCAACACATCTCGCTCAGCCGACGGCGTCACCGGGCGGCTGGGCTTGGGGACGTCGGCGGGCGGTGGGGCGGCGGGCGCTCCGAAATCGAACTGATCGATCCACGCCATGTCGCCGTCGGCGGGTGCGGAGGCTTGAGCGGGCGTCGACTCTTGGGCTTCGAGGTAGCCGGTGCGCAACCAATCTGGCACGTCGCCCTGATCAAGGGGCGCGTCGAAAGCAGACTCGGCGGGCGGCGAGGCTGCCTCGAGCTCAGCCATCCAATCGGGCAGGTCGGCGGCGGCGGGCGCTGACTCTTGCCCTTCGGCGTAGCCCGCCCGCAACCAATCTGGCAGGTCGCCCTGATCAAGGGGCGCTTCAAAAGCTGACTCGGCGGCGGGTGGCGAGACTGACTCTGGCTCAGCCATCCAATCGGGCAGGTCGGCGGCGGCGGGCGTCGACTCTTGCCCTTCGGCGTAGCCCGCCCGCAACCAGTCTGGCAGGTCGCCCTGATCAAGGGGCGCGTCGAAAGCAGACTCGGCGGGTGGCGAGACTGACTCGGGCTCAGCCATCCAATCGGGCAGGTCGGCGGCGGCGGGCGCTGACTCTTGCCCTTCGGCGTAGCCCGCCCGCAACCAGTCTGGCAGGTCGCCCTGTGCGAGGGGCGCTTCAAAGGCTGACTCGGCGGCGGGTGGCGAGACTGACTCGGGCTCAGCCATCCAATCGGGCAGGTCGGCGGCGGCGGGCTGAGACTCTTGCCTTTCGGCGTAGCCCGCCTGCAACCAGTCTGGCAGGTCGCCCTGATCTAGGGGCGCGTCGAAAGCAGACTCGGCGGGTGGCGAGGCTGACTCGGGCTCAGCCATCCAATCGGGCAGGTCGGCGGCGGCGGGCTGAGACTCTTGCCTTTCGGCGTAGCCCGCCCGCAACCAGTCTGGCAGGTCGCCCTGATCAAGGGGCGGCTCGAAGGCTGACTCGGCGGCGGGCGGCGAGGCTGACTCGAGCTCAGCCATCCAATCGGGCAGGTCGGCGGCGGCGGGCTGAGACTCGGCTTCAGATGTGCCGAGCGCGCTCAACCAATCTTCAGAGGCGGGCGGCTGAGGCGCATCGGGTGGCTTGATAGGCGCAGGCGCGCTTTGAGCGGTCGAGTCGAACGCCGCGAAGGGATCACCGCTATCCCAGCCGAAGTCGGAGAGCCAGTCATCAGTGGCGGCGGGCGTCGCGGCGGCGGAGTCAGCTTCTGTCAGCCAGTCGGTCTGGAAGGCGGGCGTAGCGAATTGATCGCCCTGCTCCATCTGAGGCAACATCGACTCGCTCAGCCAGCTGGTCTGGAAAGTTGGTTTGGCGGGTTGATCGGCGGGCGTCTCTTGCATCCAGTCCAGATCGCCGAACGGGTCGTCAGCCGAGAGGCTCTCAAAGCCGCCCGACTCAGCCTCCCAGGGCATAGGGGACTCGTCAAGCGCCGACGACTCGACGCTTTGAGGAGCCGACAGCGCTGCGAAGGGCTGATCGGTCTGGGAGATGGGCGGCACAGGCTCGGCGTCCGCCGCGAAAAAGGGCAGTTCGGGCGGCGGCGCTGAGCTCGCCCACGGCGGCGGGATATCTTCTTCGGGCGGGCTGAAAGCGGGCAAAGGCGGCAGCACCTGCGCCTGCGCCCACGGCGGCGGGACATCGCCCAACAGCGCGCCAGAGCCGCCCCCGCTCTGCCCCGCGCACGTGATGCCGCCCTCGATCAGCCACTGCGGCAGCGACTCATCATCGAACATCGGACGCTCAGCCATGCTCCCCGACCTCACTCCCGAAAGGTGCGATCGCGCCCGATCAGGACGCGCACCCCGACCACCACAATTCCCAACGCCACGCCGATCAATAAGCCGCGCGTCCCCGCGTTAACGGGCACGCTCAGCAGCCACTCGCGCAGGGCGGAGAGCGCCTCGCCGCCGCCCAACGGACTGAAGCCCAGCAGCACGATCACCAACGCCGCTAAGAATAAGGCGTTCCACAGCGTGACGGCTTGGCGCATCAGGCGCACCGCCGCATAGACCAGCGCGAAGAAGATCAGCCCCGTTAACGCCGACTCAACCGCTACCTGCGCCACATCTAAGAGCAGCAGCGAGAGGGCGGGCGTTTCGTCCGCGCCAACCCGCAAGACTCCGCCGCGCTCCAAGGCGCGCACTATCAGCACGCCGAATAAGCTGAGCAGCAGGATCAGGCTGTACAAGCCGCGCGGGAATTTGCGCAGCTGCGCGGCGTGGAAGCGCACCAAGTTGCTCACGCCGATCAGCAAGGCGAGCGCCCCGATGACCGCCACCAGCTGAACGAGCAGCTGGCTGAAAGCGTTGAGGGTCTGATTGAGGGCGGGGGGCAAGCTCGCCACAGGCTCTAAGCCCAGCAGCGTGACGAGCGCGATGGCGATGGTCAGCGCGGCTAACAGGGCGGCGCCCAAGCGCAAACGTCGGCGTGGCTGCGGGGAAGCACTCACAAGTTGACTCCTAGAAAGATCAGCACGGCGAACGCGATCAGGAAAATCACCACCAAATAACGCAGGGCATCCTGCGTCGCCGCGCTGCCGATGTGCAAGGGCGTCGGCTCTAGATACGCCGCGCTGACGAACAGCTCTTCGCCCAGCAGCGGCGTCGGACTCGTGGCGTAGGCGATGGCTTGCCCCTCAATTTGCGTGCTGTGCGGCAACAGGTCGCGGTCGTAGCGGACGGTCGTCTCGGCGATCAGGGCGAGCTCCGCGCCGAACCGTCCGCACAACACCGCCAGACCGCCTTCCTCATCCAGCAGCGCCATCCCGACGCCCGCCGCCAACGCCAGCGCCGCCTCCCCGCTCGGATACCAACGGGCGAAAGTCGGCTTGAAGGCATCGAGGCGGTTGCGCAGGGCGTAGGCGCGCCGCAGCCGATCTTGGGCGACGCCCAGCACGACGGGATCGGTCAGGCTGGCAGTCACGGGCAGATCGCCGCCGGACGTCCGCGCCGCCGCCTGATAGAGCAGCTCGGCGCTCGCCATCGCCGTCAGCGCGCTCTGATCCAAGAGGGCGCTGCTGCCCAACGAGACGTGCACGCTGCGCCCGCTCTCCACCGCCGCGCTGAGCGCCCCTTGCAGGCTGCGGTAAGCAGGCACAACGCGCAGGGCAATCGTCCGCGCCCGCACCGCCGAGATAACCGTCAGGAGTAGGGCGATCAGCAGGATCGCATAGATCATCGTCCGATATCCTTCTCGTTCAGGTCAGCCAGCTGCTGACGCAACCACGCCGTGCCTTCCGCCGTGCTGAGCAAGCTCGCCACGCTCTGATACAGGCTGCCCTCGCCCGCCCCGCTCAGGAGCGGCTGCACGATCAAGAGCCCCTGCGAGGCGATGAAACCGAGCGGCGTCTCCGCCAGCAGATCGAGCAGGCTGCTCAAGCCCACCTCGCGCAGGCGCGCCCGCCAATGGCGCAACCATTGGCGCACTTGCTCCAGCTGCTCAGGCGAGAGTTCATGCTCCATGCCCTGCCAGTATAGCACGCTCCTGCCTATGCCACAAACGCAGCGCGGTGACGCTGCTCTCATCCAACGCTGATTGACAAGCTGCCCGCGCCCTTGTATGCTTAGCCCTTGGGCAGACGCCCTCACTTTTCACGAATGAGGCTGTATTGTTAGGGCATGAGCGGCTATCCACGTATTCAACGCAACCGCAGACGGGGCGGCTTGTCTTTCCGCCCGCAACGGCGCGGGCTGCCCGTCTGGGTCTACGCCTTTTGGCTGCCCGCCGTGCTGCTGGGCTTGCTGGCTATCGGGCAGGCGGAGGCGCTCCAGCCGCGCGTGATGGCACTCATGGGCGCTCCGCCTACGCCGACGATCAGCGCCGGCGCTTGGGCGCAGCAAGGCGACGCCGCCTTCTGGCAGGGCGATCTCGACGGCGCGATAGAGGCTTATCGCAACGCCGCGCGCCTCGCGCCCAATAACCTCGATATCATCTACGAGTTGGCGCGCGCCCTGCTCTACCGCAGCTACAACGACACACGCTTCCTCGGCGATATTGACGAGGCGCTGGCATGGACGAATCGGCTGATCGAGAGCGCGCCGAACAATCCTCGCGCCTACACCATTCACTGCTTCGCCCTCGTGCGCGCCCGCCAGAGCAGCGCCGCTGTGCAAGCCTGCATCCGCGCCATCGATCTGAATCCGAACGACTCCGAGTCGCACGCTTACCTCGCCCTCGCCCAGTACGATCTGGGGCGCACGGCGGCGGCGCTCGACGAAGGCGCCACAGCCGTCCGCCTGAACCCTAAGAGCATCGATGGCAACATGGCGTACGCCTTGGCGCTCGCCTTTCAGGGGCGCGTCGAGCGCGCGCTCGAACACTATAAGTTGGCGGCCTCAGTCAACCCGAAGTTAGAGTTTCCCTACTTCCAGATGGCGTTCTACGCCTACTCGCTCGCCAACGTCGAGCGCAACGCCGACCGCGCCGAGACGCTCTATCGCATCGCCCTGAGCGCCTACAACACCATCTTGCAGCACAATCCGCGCAGCGTGAAGGCGTACACGCGCATCTGCCAGACCTACCTCGCCAAGGGCGAGCCGAAATTGGCGCGCGAATACTGCCAAGAGGCGACCAGCATCGATCCGACCTCCAGCCAAGCCTGGCGCTGGCTGGGCGAGGTCTACCACAAGAGCCGCAACTATGAAGATGCGGTCGAGGCGCTGCGCACCTGCGCTCAGCTAGAGGAACGGCAAGGCATCCCTAAGTCGCTGCGCGATCCGACCTGCTGGTGGCTGCGCGGCGTCGGCTACTTCATCCTAGGCGATTGCAACACCGCCATCCCGATCCTCGATGACGTGCTGACCTGGACGACCGACGAGATCGCCATCCGCGAGACGCGCCGCACCATCGAGAAATGCGCGACCGCCTATCAGGGCTTGTACCGCACCCCGACGCCGATCCCCACGCCCACGCCGCGCCCGACGCCCATTTTGTGAGGGAGCGCCTATCCGATGTCGCGCGATTATTACATCCGCCGCGAGCGCTCGGCGCTGGGCAGGGGCTTGCTCTTCCGCGAGCGCCGTCGGCGGCGCACCAACGCGCTGCTGGCGTTGGTGATCCTCGCCCTGATCGGCATGGCGGTCGTCTTCTGGCAGCTCAACGCCATTCAGCCGGTCGTCCTAGCCGCCTTCGGCATCGCCCAGACGCCCACCCCGACCATCATCGAGGCGGCGCGGCAAGGCGACCTCGCCTTTTGGCGCGGCAACCTGAGCGCCGCCATCGCGCACTACACGCACGCCGCCCGCCTCGCGCCCACCAACGTCGATATCGTCTACGAGTTGGCGCGGATGCACATCTACCGCAGCTTTGACGACGAACGCAACTGGGCAGACCGCGAAGCCGCCCTCGCCTACGCCAACCAGCTGGTGGAGGCGCATCCGCGCAACGGACGCGCCTTCTCTATCCAGTGCTACGCCCTAGTGCGCCTCGCCCGCAGTGAGGAAGCCGCTCAGGCTTGCAACCGCGCCATCGCCCTGACGCCCGAAGACCCCAATCCGCACGCTTACCTCGCCCTCGCCTACTTCGATCTGGCGCGCTACGACGTGGCGTTCGAGGCGGCGCAACGCGCCCTCCAGCTCGATCCCAACCATCTGGAGGGCAATACCGCTTACGCTTTTTTGCTGGCTGCCTCGCGCCGCGCCGATCAAGCCCTCGATCACTTCAAGCGCGCCGCCGCCTATAACACGCGCTTGGAGTTCCCCTACTTCAATTTGGCGGCGCAGGCACTCGCCACTGGGCTGCAGCGCGGCGATCAGGCGCTCAATTTGTTGGCGATCAACGCTTACGATACCGTGCTGGGCATGAATCGGCGCAGCGTCAAGGCGTATACCAGCTTGTGCCGCGCCTATTTCGCCATCGGCGAGCGCAACCTCGCCCGCGACAATTGCCGCACCGCCGTCGATATCGATCCGAGCTACACGCCCGCCTGGCGCTGGCTGGGCGAGGTGCATTACCGCCTGATGGAATACGAGCAAGCCGTCGCAGCCTTCGATACCTGCCGCGCGCTTGACGAGCAAGTCCCTGCGCCCGCCCGCCAGACCGAGTGCTGGTCGTACGGCGGCTTGGCGTACCTCTCGCTGGGCGATTGTCAGCGCGCCATGCCGATCTTCAACGCGGTGCTGGCTTGGACGACCAATCAGCGCGCCATCGAGCTGACCAACAAGGGCGTGGCGATCTGCAATCAGCGCGCAGGAGGCTGAGCCATGTATCTGCGCACGCCCAAGCGCTATACGGCGAAAGGGAAACGCCGCTACTTGTTCAATCTGCGCTGGCTGTGGCTGTATATCCTCTTCCCCATCGCCCTGATCCCCCTGCTGCTGCTCTGGAACGCGCGCGAGACGGTCAGCCAGCACGTGGGCGATTGGGCGAGCCGCAACATCAAGATCGACTTGAATCCGCCCACGCCCACCCCAACCATCCCCGCCGCTGATTTGCGCGTGCGCTACATGAGCTATCTGCAGGCGGGCAGTCTCAACAACGCCATCGCCGCCCTGTGGAGCTTGGGCGACCTCGCCCCAAACGACGTCCAGCTCTTCGCCACGCTCGCGCGCCTGATCGCCCTGCGCGGCGATCCCGACGATAAGGCGCGCCACGCCGAGATTTTGCGCGCCGCCACTGCCGCCCTCAACGCCGATCCCGAAGCGCCCGAAGGCTGGATCATGAGCGGCTTGGCGTACAACAGCAGCGGCAAGCCGCAGCTCGCCTTACCGTACCTGCTGCGCGCCCGCGACCTTGAGCCGCGCAACCCGATGCTGCTCGCCGTCCTCGCCGATACTTACGACGACCTCGACCGCCCCGATGAGGCAGCCCGCTACGTTGAGCAAGCCATCGAGGCAGCCAAAGCCAGCAGTCCGATTGATGTGACCGCCCTCGCCTACGCTTACGTCGTGCAAGGCAACCTGATCAGCCGCACTAGCGGCGCCGAGGCGATCCGCGCCTACGAAGAGGCGTGGCGCGTCGCCCAGAGCGACCCGACTGCCCCGCGCGGCTACATCGCCCAATGGATCGCCGCCTCTTACCTCAATCGCCCCGACTCAGACAAGGCGATCCGCGTCCTGCAGGAGGCGTTCGACCGCGACAAGGACGATCCGATCAATCCCTACCTGCTCGGACGCATCTACCTGAACCGCGGCGACCCGAATCAGGCGCGCACCTACCTTGAGCGCTGCCGCGACATCGATCCCAAGCAAGTCAAGTGCTTGCGCTGGCTCGGCACGGTGCTCTATCGCACTCAGAACTATCAAAGGGCGGCTGAAGTGGCGCTGCAAGCCATCGAGCACGGCTCGCAAGACCCCGCCGCTTACCTCGTGGCGGGGCTCTCGCTCAGCCTGCTCAACCGCTGCAGCGATGCCTTGCCGCTCCTGCGCGAGGGGATGCGCCTCGATGCCAACGGCGCCCTCGCCTCGCAATTTCAAGACGGGCTGCGCCAATGTGGCGGCGGCTGAGCATCAACACAAGAGGCTTTTATGTCGCGTCTCCGCTCTTTTTGCCTCGCGGCGCTGTGCGCCCTGCTTCTGAGCGCGCTGCCATGGCGAGCCACCGCCCGAGCCGCTCTGATCATCGGCACGCTTGAGCCGCTCCTCAACCTCGATCCCGCCGACGCCACCACGCACTTCGAGCAGGAGGTCTTGAGTCACCTCTACATCGGCTTGACGCGCCAAGCGCACGGCAGCCTGCGCTACGAACTCGCCCTCGCCGAGGCGCATCAGGCGAGCGCCGACGGCATGACGCACACGTTCCGCCTCCGCGCCGACGCCGCCTTTGACGACGGCACGCCCATCACCGCCCAGACCTTCGCCGACTCGATTGAGCGCGCCCTGCGCTTGCGCGGGCGCGCCGCTGAGCTGATCGCGCCGTACGTGCGCGCCGTCAGCGTGGATGAGTCGGGCGCCTTGCAAGTCAGGCTGGCTCAGCCTCTGCCGCCGACTTTCGTGCGCCAACTGATGGCGCTGCCGCCTTTCTTCCCGCTGCATCCGCAGAGCTTCCCGTCGGATCGCTTGAGTCAGCGCCCGCCGCTCGTCACGCTGCACACCAACGGCATCTATCGCCTCGCCGCCTACAGCTTTGACGAGTATCGCCTCGTGGCGAATCCGAGCTGGCGCGGCGCGCCGCCTCAGACTGAGACCGTGATCGTGCGCCGCTACGGGAGTTCGGCGGCGCTGCGCGAGGCGCTCAAGCGCGGCGAGGTGCACCTCGCTTGGCGCGGCTTGGCGAGCGCTGACGGACGCGCTGCTCAAGAGCGCGCAGCCGTCCGAGAGCATACAGCGCCTAGCTTGCAGTGCTTCTACCTGATCGTCCATCAGCGCCGCGAGCCGTTCAACGCGCCGCAAGCGCGCCGCGTCCTGATGCTCAGCTTGAGTCGGGCGCGCGCCGTGAGCGAGGGGCTAGAGGGCTACGGCGCGCCGCTGCACACTTTTACGCCCTTCAGCGCGGCGGAGGCGCCTCGCTACCCCGATTTCGAGCTGCAGGCACTGACCGACGCGCTCAGCGAGGGCGGCTACTCCCGCTTCAGACAGATCGCCAGCGAGGTGCAGACCGCCCGCCTGCTCTACGGCGACGCCGTCCTCAGCGCCACGGGGCGACTCTTCAGCGCGGTCAGCAACGTCGATGCGCTGCGCTTCAGCCTGCAAGATATCGAGCCGCGCGCCTTCCTCGATCAAATTGATCGACGCGCCTTCCGCCTGATCGTGATCGGCTGGTCGCCTTTGGTGGCGCATCCGCACGCTTACTTCGAGCCGCTCTTGACGGGCGTCTTGGCGCTCGGCGCCGAGTACGACGCGCGCGAGGCGACCGAGCTGCTCGCGCAAGCCGCCCTGAGCGACTCTTACGCGGCGCTGGAGCAGCTCGCTTTCCGCGATCTGGTGGCTATCCCGCTGTGGCAAGGCACTCAGAGGCTCTACGCGGCGGAGGCGGTCGGCGGCGTGCTGATCGAGCCGAATTTCCTGCTGCGCTACGACCAACTACGGCTTGACTAGCGCCTCGGCTCGGGCGCGCAGCTCATCTGCGCTCATACCGCCGCTGATCAGGGCGCGGATCGACCCGTCGGGCGCGATGAAGAACGTGCTGGGCAGGAGGCGCACCCGAAAGACGCGCAGCCAGTAGTAATCAGAGTCGGTGAGGATCGGGAAAGTCGCGCTGTGCGCCGCCGCGAACGCCGCCGCCACCTGAGGCGGCTCGCCGACGTTCACGCCCACCACGCGAAAGCCCGCCTCGTGCAGCGCTTGCAGGGCGGGGAATTCAGCGCGGCAGGGCGCGCACCAGCTCGCCCAAAAATTCAGGATGATCGGCGCGCCGCGCCACGCCGCCAATGAGAACGGCGCGCCTGTGAGCGTCTTGCCCGCCAGAAGCGGCGCGCCCGTCGCCCGCAAGTTGGGCAGCGGAGATGCCTCAGGCAAGCCCGCGGCGACGATCAGGGCGAAGGCGGTCAGGCTCAGCAGGGCGGCGGCGCTCAGGCGCGCTACTCGCCCGCAACGCCCAGCCACGTCCGCACGTCCGCCTCAAAGGTGGCGAAATTGACCGCCCCGTACAGCCGCTTGAGGATCGCGCCATCGCGCCCGATGATGTAGGTAGTGGGCAAGCCCTGCACGCCGAATTGCCGCCCGATCCGATTGTCGGAGTCCGTGCCGAGCGGGAAGCGCAAGCCCAGATCGGCGGCGAATTGGCGCGCCGCCTGCGGATTGATCTCCACTGTGTTGACGGCGAGCACAGCCAAGTCGGGATAGCGCTCGCTCAGGCTCTGAAAGAAGGGCATCTCATCGCGGCAAGGCGCGCAGTAGCTCGCCCAGAAGTTCAGGATCACGACCTTGCCCTCGAAGCTCCGCAAATCGACCGTGCTGCCATCGAAGAGCGTGGTGCTGAAGTTGGGCGCCTTCAAGCCGACCTCCGTGCCAATCGCCCGCTCGATGAGCGCCTCAGGCGGGCTTTGGGTCGGCAGCATGGAGGCTGCAGGCGCTTCGGGCGTCGGCTCGGCGCTCTGGGCGGGCTTGGCGAGCGCCTTCTGGCGCAGAAAAGCGCCATGTCCCGCGCCCATGCAGGCGCCGTGTTCGCCCCAAGCGATCTCGCCGCGAAAAGCGCTGACCGTGCATTCCTGCAGATTGTAGGTGAAATCGGCGATGCCGCCGCCCACGTTAGCGAGGCGCGCCAACTCGCCGGAGAGCAGCAAATAGCCGACCAGAATCAGGAAGATTCCGCTGAACGCCTCGATCAGGCGCATCCGCTTTTGGAGGCGCTTCATCAAGCCGCGCGTCTGATCGATGGCGACGGCGGCGATCAAGAATGGCACGCCCAGACCCAACGAGTAGACCAGCAACATGCCGCCCGCCGCCCACCACTCGCCGCTGCTGTTGGCGGAGAGCGAGACGGTCAAAATCGAGCCGAGAATCGGACCAATGCAGGGCGACCAGCCCGCCGCGAAGACCATGCCCATCAGCGCCGAGCCGAGAAAGCCGTACGGGTTGCGCGGATCGACGTGACGGCGCGTATCGGCGTACAGCCAGCTCAGCAGCCGCTCGAAGAAGCCCTTCAGCGCCGCCCCGAGCTTGCCTAAGCCCGTCCAGTTCACGTCGTAGACCAAGCGCCGCAACGCCCAGCCCGTCGCGCCCATGACGTGCAAGCCGAAGAAGATCACGATCACGCCGCCCGCCTGCGCTAGGACGGTCTGCAGATCGCGCGCGCCGCCGCCGATCACCGCCGCCGTCTCGCGCCCGACGATCAGGCTGAAGCCGCCGCTGATCAGCATCCCGAAGCCGACGAAGATCAGCGTGAAGCCCAGCACAAACGCCACGCCGTGCAGAAAGACCGCGAGGCGATTGGCGCGGCTCAGGCTGAGCGAGGCGTTGCCACCTTGTGCCTCCAGCGCCGCTTGCCCGCTGGCGCGCGCCGTCAGGTAGCCGATGTAAGCCGGGATCAGCGGCAACACGCACGGCGAGATGAACGAGAGCACGCCCGCTAAAAAAGCAATCCCAACGCCGATATCTGAGAGCATGATTAAATTTCGCCTGCGCTATCCGCTCCACAGAGCGGCTGTTTATCCCTTGAGTCTATTGAGCGCTTGAGGGCTTGGAGTCTTTCGCTACTGCCAAAGATAGCTCATTCGGCGCGTTCAGGCAAGCTTGAATGTGGTACACTCCTGGCAGGCTTAGACTGATGAGGGAAACTTATGCCGCTACGCGCACTTGCCGCTATCGGAATGCTGCTCCTGCTGAGTTGGAGCGCGCTGGCGACCAGCGCCGCCCAAGCGCCAACGCCCACGCCCTTCCAGCTGACCTTCGGTCCGGTCGTCGATCCTATCACGCCAACTCCGCCCCCGCAGATTATCTTCGTCACTGCCACGCCTGAGCCGACGCCCACGCCCGCCCTCACCCCCACGCCGACCATCCCGCCTTTGCCGACCCTCAACGCCGACCTGATGGGCATCCAAGCCTACGCTAACGTTGAGATCGACGGCTGGCAGCTCTTGGTGGATCGGGTACAGTTCATGGGGCTGCGCTGGATCAAGACTCAGATCAATTGGCGCGAGATGGAGCCGGAGCCGGGCGTCTTCACGCAGGTTTTCAGCGTGGTGCGCGATAACTTGATCTACGCGGGCAGGCGCGGCTTCAAGATCATGCTCAGCGTCGTCAATGCGCCCGACTGGGCGCGCCCGCCTGAGGCGCGCGGCAAGCTCGAAGGTCCGCCCAGCGACCCAAACCTGTACGCCGCCTTCATCGGCACGCTGCTGGATAACTGGGGGACGGGCTTCATCCACGCCATCGAGATTTGGAACGAGCCAAACCTGATCCGCGAGTGGACGGGCGTGCCGAAAGGCGGCGCGGTCTACAAGCGCTACTTCGATGCGGCTTACCAAGCCATTCGCGCGCGCTCCAGCGATATTGTGGTGCTGACGGCGGGTCCGGCGCCCGCCGGCGATACGCCCGACGGCTCGGTCAACGATAGGCGTTGGCTGCGCGAGCTGTACAGCGCCGGCTTGCCCATCAACGACCCGAACTTCGGGATCGGCATCCATCCCTACGGCTGGGCGAATCCGCCCGATGCGCGCTGCTGCGCCAATCCCTCGCAGGGCTGGGACGATCAGCGCTTCTTCTTCTTTCTCGATAACATCGAAGATTACCGCAACATCATGCTGGAGTTCGGTCACGCCAACGGCAAGCTCTGGGCGACCGAGTTCGGCTGGGCGAGCTTCGAGAATTTGCGCTACCGCGATCACGTGGCGGGTCCGCTCGCCATCCCGCCCGCCGAGCCGAGTCTAGGCTGGATGAATCGCTTGAGCGAGCATCAGCAAGCGCAGTATATCATCCGCGCCTTTGAGCTAGCGCAGAGCGAGCCGTTAGCCTCTTTCATGGGTCCGATGATCCTGTGGAACTTGAACTTCGCCGCGCTGAGCGGCTACGTCAACGATGGCGTGCCGAGCCTGCCAGAGGCGGGCTTCAGCGTGCTGAACAGCGATTGGGCGATCCGCCCGATCTATATCTACCTCGCCCAGTCGCCGCGCCGCTGAGCGGGAGCATCTCGCAGCCGACTCTAGCCTTGCCGAGCGCGGTTCGTTATAATAGTAGGCGCAGACTTGGGAATGGGGATGAAGCGCGTGTCAACTCAACAAAATCGGTATTTCATCTGGACGCTGGGCTGCCAAATGAACCTAGCGGACTCGCAACGGCTTGCCAGCGAGCTAGAGAAACTCGGCTTGCAGGCGGCTGAGTCGCCGCGCGATGCCGATGTGTTGGTGGTGAACACCTGCGTGGTGCGGCAGGGCGCTGAGGAAAAAGGCGTGCAGCGCCTCCACGCCCTGCACAAGCTCAAGCGCCAGCAGCCTGAGAAGATCATCGGGCTGATGGGCTGCATGGTCGGCGTGCGCGACCCGTTGCCGCTGCGCAAGCGCTTCCCGTTTGTGGATGTCTTCATGGCGCCCTCCGATCCGCAGCCGATGGTGACCTTTTTGAAGGAGCGCGGCATCGAGGACTCGCGCGCCATCGAAGCCGAAGCGCGCGCCCTGCAAGATGCCCTCCAAGATGAGCTGCTGATCCTGCCCGCCCACGAGCGCGGTAACCTCGTGGCGGCGCACGTGCCGATTGTCTACGGCTGCTCGCACGCCTGCTCGTTTTGCATCATCCCCTTTCGGCGCGGCGTGGAGCGTAGCCGCAGCGTGGGCGAGATCGTGGCGGAGGTGCGCAGTCTGGCGCGGCAGGGCGTCAAAGAGGTCACGCTGCTCGGTCAGATCGTCGACCGTTACGGCAAGGATATTCCCGACGGACCCGACCTCGCCGATCTGCTGCGGATCGTGCATGAAGTCGGCACGGCGGAGGGCATCTTGCGCATCCGCTTCCTGACCAGCCATCCCAATTGGATGACCGATAAACTCCTAGACGCCGTCGCTGAGCTGCCCGCCGTCATGCCGCACATCGAGGTGCCAGTGCAGGCGGGCGACGACGAAATTCTGCGGCGCATGAAGCGCGGCTACACCCAAGCGCAGTACCGCGCCTTGATCGAGCGCATCCGCGCGCGCATCCCGGAGGTCGCCATCAACACCGATATCATCGTCGGCTTCCCCTCCGAGACGGAGGCGCAATTCATGCAGACCTATCAGCTCTTGGAGGATTTGCGCCTCGATAAGGTGCATATCGCCAAGTACAGTCCGCGCCCGCAGACCCTCAGCGAGCGCACCATGCCCGACGACGTGCCCGAAGCGGAGAAAGAGCGCCGTCGGCAGCTGCTGGATGAGCAGCACGCGCGCATCAGCGCGGAGCGCAACGCGCAGTGGCTGGGCAGGCGCGTCGAGGTGCTGGTGGAAGCCGCCCAGGGCGATAAATGGCGCGGGCGCACGCCTCAAAACAAGCTGGTCTTCTTCGCCGATGAGCAGGATCGGCGCGGGCAGCTAGTCGAGGTCGAGATCACGTGGACGGGTCCGTGGTCGATGCAAGGGCGCTTGCCCAGCGCTGCCGCGCAGCCTGATTCGCTACAGGCGGAGGCGATTCAATGAGCACGCTGATCCCTTACAAGGATGCGCCGCGCATTTTGATCGTCGTATCGGGCGGCGCCAACTACTTTCACAACGCGATAGGCGAACGTCTGGCTGAGGCTTTTCGCAATCTGGGCTGCCACGTGGACGTCCGCCTGCTTAAGACTTACCAACCCGCTGAGTACGACCTCGCGCTTTACGTCAACCTGTACGAAGTCGCCTTTGTACACGCTGCGGGTTATCCCGACGCCGCCCGAACAGAACGCATAATTCAGAGCGGCTATCAACCTAACTTAAGCGAGGCACTGCAGACGGTTGCTGCCATTCAGCAGCACGCTAAGCACAGCGGGGTGGTCCTGTTGGAATGTGTCCAGACCGAGTGGTTCGCCCGTAACCATCACCTTGCGCGCACAGCAGGCATTCACACGTTCTACGATCTGGGCTTTCACAGTCAAGCCCACTTGCTGCGCGACCATTCAATCACCTATCGCTTTATTCCCAACACGCTCACTGAGCGCGAACGCCAAAAAGCTCTAGCCTACCAAGCCGATCAGCGCGAGCGCACCATCCCTTGGGCGTTCATCGGTCACATGACGCCCCAGCGCCTGCACTTTGCTCAGAAACTCATCCAGCGGCTCGGTACACGGCTCGGTACACAGGGCGTTTTTTACTTGCCGAATCTCAGACCCATCCTGTCCGACGGTCCGCATTTCAACCAAGCACAACTGCGCCGCCTGCTGCAGAACACACGCTATTACATTTGGACCGCGCATCATTCTTACTTTTATGTGGAGAGCGAGCGCTTCCGCGATGCAGTCTTAGCAGGTTGTGTACCGATCAAAGTGCAGCGGCGCGATAGCTCCATAGAGGCAGTCGATGTCCCTTTCAAGTATCTGATGCTGGATGAGAGTGACTTCGAAGAGCACCTGCAGGTGCTGGATTATGAACGGCTGCGCCAACGTTTCCTGAAAGATTATCTTGCCATGCCTCCCTTCGAAACATTGCTGGCTGAAGAGATTCTGAAGCAACAACTTTAGTGTGAAGTCGAGCAATCTGTACGCTCGCTAAAGCGGTGCTCAGGCGGCTCAGGTACAAAAAAAAATCCGTAGCAGTGCAAACCGCTGGCAGCACGCCTACGATCAGCTTGGTTTTTGCAAAAACGAGTTGCTTGATGACGGTTAATTGCGCTACTATGCTGGTTGGTGGCAATCGTATTTTCTTGAGACTGGATAGACATGACCAACTTACGCGAACGTCCGCATGGCGTGACCATAGCTATCCCGAACTGGAATCATGAATACTTACTTGGGCGCTCAGTCGGTTCAGCTTTACGGGCTGCCTCTGAGTTGCACAAGCGTGGTATTTCAAGTGAAGTTCTAGTCATCGACGATCACTCGAAGGACGGCTCGCTAACTTTGTTGCGTCAGCTGGAAGCACTCTATTTCCAGCATGGGCTGCGGGTCTATCTTGAGGCTCACAACGATGGACCAGCCGAGACACGCAATGTAGCTCTGCGCTTAGCCCGTTACCGCTATATCCTGTTCTTGGACGCCGATAATGAGCTCTTGCCTGAGAATGTGCACCTTTTTTACAAGAGCATCCGTGAGACACAAGCAGCGCTGGTTTATGGCAACGTAATCGTCCTGAGCGCTGAAGGGCGCACTGAGAAGCTGTACAACAGTGAAAGCGTTCAGGATCGTCTCTTCGATGCCAACTACATTGACACTTTTGGTTTGGTGGATTCGCTTCAAATTCTTGAGTTGGGTGGCTATGTAACTAGCGCAGGGCTTGAAGATTGGTTTCTGGATATGCAACTTTGCGCTAGTGGGCGGTTAGTGGTCTTCGTGCCAATCGCTATTGGCTTTTACTACATGTTGCCGAACTCGATGGTTTTGGAAAATTCGCCCGAGCATGTGCGCATGGAAAAGCGTTTCAGGCGCATTTTCGACCAGCTCAACTTACGCAAAGGCAACCTCATGCGCACGCGTCATCTGCGTTATCATCCTGATTTGGGGTTCATTTGAGGCTATGCACACCGAGACAATCGACACCTGTTATCAGCCAATCGTGCAATACTGGCAGAGCATCGAGCACGCGCTCGGCGAGAAGCCCACGCCCGCCTTCACGCTGCGCGGCATCGACGTCTTCCT
>CALKXH010000046.1 GCA_938005675.1 uncultured Anaerolineae bacterium | reverse complement strand
GCGTGCGGCACGCTGCCGAAGCGCCGCAGATCGAGGTACCATGCGTAGCTCTCTCGATTGATGCCGATCTGCGCGATGCGCTCTTCGAGCAGCGCTCGGTCGTAGATGCGCTCGCTGCCGCCTGTGATCTCGCCGTAGCCTTCGGGCGCCAGCAGGTCTACGCTGCGGCAGACCTCCGGGCGACCTGCCACAGGCTGCATGTAGAACGCCTTGACAGCCGTCGGATAATGGTAGACGAAGACGGGGCGGTCGAATTGCTGTGCGAGTGCTGTCTCGTGTGGCGCGCCGAAGTCGTTGCCCCATTCCATGCGCAGTGCCGCTTGCTGTTCGGGATCGGTCGCTTCAGCCGCCAGCTTGTTCAGGCGCTCTACCGCCTCATCATAACTGATGCGCGGGAAAGGCGCAACCACGCGCTCCAGCGGCGCTGTATCGCGCTCTAGGATGCTCAGCTCAAGGCGATGCTTCTCCAGCACGCGCCCGACGATGGCGCTGACGAACTGCTCTTCCATGTCCATCAGGTCTTCGAGCGAGAAAAACGCCATCTCCGGCTCCACCATCCAGAATTCGGTCAGGTGGCGGCGCGTCTTGGATTTCTCGGAGCGGAAAGTCGGTCCGAAGCAGTAGACTTTGCCGAAGCTCATCATGTTGGCTTCGTTGTAGAGCTGACCGGTCTGCGCTAGGTACGCCACGTCGTCAAAGTACTTGATCTCGAACAGCTCAGTGGTCGATTCGCCGGCGGTCGGCGTGATGATGGGCGTATCGACCAGCAGATAGCCGTGATCGTCCAGCCAGTTGCGGATGGCGCTGATGATCGTGGCGCGGATGCGCAAGATCGCCCATTGACGCGAGGATCGCACCCACAAATGGCGATGATCCATCAGGAACTCCACGCCGTGTTCTTTGGGCGAGATCGGGTACTCATCGGCAACTTGGATGATCTGCGCATCGGTGATGCCGATCTCATAGCCGCCCGGAAAGCCCGGCGCGCGGCTATCGGCGCGCACTGTCCCTGTGACGATCAGCGAGGATTCTTGCGGCAGGCTGCGCAGGGCGTTGAAGAGCGGCTCTGGCAGCTCTTTTTGAAAGGCGACGGCTTGGGCGATGCCTGAGCCATCGCGCACCTTGAGGAATTGCAGCTTGCCCTTGTCGGTACGGTCGTAGAGCCAGCCGCGCACGGTCACCGTTTGACCCTCGTAGCGATGCAGATCGGCGATCAAGACGATAGGTGCTGTCACAAGCGGATATCCTTAAGGCTTGCTTAGGTTTCTTACATGGCGTCGATTATAGCGCGAGAGGTCAAGCGCCTCACAATAGGCAAAAGCGGGCATTTGTGCGACTCTTTGAAAGCAGGAGCGATAGGATATGACTACACCCTCTCAGCTTGAGCGCATCGCAGTGCTCTACGACGGCATGTGCGTCATCTGCCTGAACTCAGTGCGGCTGTGGCGGCGCTTGGATTGGCGCAAGCGCCTTGAGTTCATCGATGTGCAGGATTGGCAACTCGTAGAGCGGCGCTTTCCGCACGTGGAGCGCGAGGCGGCGCTGGGCGCCATTCACGTTATCGCGCCCGACGGCGCCCTCTACACAGGCTACGACGGCGTGCGGCAGATGGCGCGCTGTGTCCCGCTCTTGGCATGGAGCGCCCCGCTGCTGAGCCTCGCGCCGATTGCGTGGCTGGGCAGACGCTTATACAACTGGATCGCGCGCCGCCGCTATGCGATCAATCGCCTCTTAGGGCGACCCGTGTGCGAGGAGGCGTGCCGTCCGCCTAGCCGCCCGTGATGGCGGGGCGTATGGCGCTCAGCCGCCCATCGGGATCGGCGAGGGCGAGCGCATCGAACAGGCGCAGCGTCAGAGCGACCAAGCCCGCGCTGCTATTGGCTTGATAGGCGAGGCGATAGGCAGTCAGGGCTGCCTCGATGTTAGCGGCGCGCGGTCCGACGCCCAGCAGGGTCAAGCCGCTGAACGCCAGCCCTTGCGCAGCGAGCGCATCCTGATTGTGCTGATTGTGTTCAAGGGCTTGGCGCGCTTGGGCAATCGCCTCAGTGAACGCCTCCTGCGCCACCTCGCTATCGCCTTGCCGCGCCGCAACCACGCCGAGCGTCACCAGCGCGTTGTGATTGTTCTGCGGCGTATCGTAGAGGCGAGCGGCATCGGCGGCGGCGCGCGCCTGCTCTAGATCGCCCATGAACAGGTAGGCGCGCGCCAACGAGACGCTTTTGTAGTTCTTGCCGCGCGCTGAGCCAGTCTCCTCGTCCAGCTCCAAGCCGAGCTTGAGGTTCTCGATAGCTTCGGCGTAATGCTCGCCGATGATCAGCGCGTCGGCAAGGCTGCCCAAGCGGCGGGCTTCCTCGACGCGGCTGCCCATCTGCCGCGCGATCTCGATGGCTTGGTCGTGAGCGGCGATGGCGCGCGTCGCCTGCCCAAGCGAGGCGTAAACATTGCCCAAGTTGCTCAGGCAGAAGCCCTCCATGCTCAAATCGTTCAGCTCGCGGGCGATGCTGCGCCCTTGATCGTAGCACTCAAGGGCTTTTTCCATCTGCCCAAGATAGGCGTAGCAAGTGCCGAGCGAGGCGATGTTGAGCGCCTCAGCGCGCCTATCGCGCTGATCGCGGGCGATGACCAGCGCTTGCTCATAGTACGGCACGGCGCGGGGCGTCTGACCGAGATTGACGTAGCGATTGCCCAAGTTGGTCAGCCAGACGCCCTCGTTGACGCGGTCGTTGGTGCGCCGCGCGATCAGCAGGGCGCGCTCTTGGCAGGCGATTGCCTTATCCATCTCGCCCAGATAAGCGTAGGCGCTGCCCAGCTCGCCCAGATTGTTCTGCGCCAAGCGCGGATCGTCCAGCTTATCGACGAGGCGCTCGCGCAGCTCCACCACGAGGCGATGATGCCCCCAGCGCAGCAGGTAGTTGAAGGAAATCTCGTTCAGCAGCGCCGCCGCCGTCTCGTAGTCCTCGCCTTGCAGGCGGAGGTCGAACTCGGTCAGTTGCGGGGCGAGGTCTTCAAGGCTGCGCCACGCCATGCGCGGCTTGCGGCGGAGCTTGAAGTAATTGGCGGCGCGATCCAGCAGGGTATAGCGCGTGTAGAGCGGCTCGCCGCGCTCGTAGCGATCTGAAGGCTCGCCGACCTCAAGCGTGGCGAGCGCCGCGCGGCAATCCGCCTCGCTCAGAAAGTAATGTCCGTTTTCGCGCTGCACAAGGCTCGGATGGTCGATCAGCAGTTGTTCGAGGCGTCCTTCGGCGCGGATGGAGTCCAGATTGGGCAAAAAGGGGCGCAGCATGTGGCTGATAGCGCGCGGCGTCACCGGTCGCCCGCAGACAGCCAGCGCCTGCAAGATTTTTTGCCCTTCGGCGTCCAAGCGCGCAAAAGTTTGTTCAAAGGTCATGGCGCGTCTCATTTTGCGCTACGTAAATTCTACTAAAAGTATGTGCGCAGATGGACTTTCGGTCAAGACTTGGCGGCGAATTGCGGCATAGCTTGCTCTCACTACGCAAGTTGTGGTACACTTGTGCTATGCAGACCTTAGCACAGACCCTCGCCGAGTACGATCTAGAGCTCTTGCGCGTCATCGCCAACCGCTGGGACGTTGAATTGCCGCGCAGCTTCAAGGGCGCCGTGGAGATGCTCAGCAAAGCGATGCTCGACCGCGAGCGGGCGGCGGCGATCTGGGCGCGCCTGAGCGACGAGCAGCGCGGCGCTCTGCAGACCTTGCTGGGCGCCCCTGAGCGCAAGATGCCCGCCCTGATGTTCAAACGCATCGCCGGCGAGGTGCGCCCGATGGGCGTTGACCGTCTAGTTCGGGAGAAGCCTTACCTGCAGCCCGCCAGCCACGCCGAGGCGCTCTACTACACGGGCTTGATCGCTTACGGCGGCGGACAAGCGCTCGTCTACGTGCCGAGCGATTTGGCGGCGCTTTTGCCGAGCGAGAAGACGGGCTACGATCTGAGCGCGCCCGCCCAGCAGAGCAGAGCGCTGCCCAGTCTAGCGGAGCCGCAAGGCATTCGCACGGCGGATACCTCGCTGGTGGACGATCTGACGACCTTTCTGGTCGCTTGCTACATCGAAGCCGTGCCGCTGGTCAATGACTCGCTCTCGGATGAAGTGCGCTTGGCGCTAGAGCCGTATTTCATCGGCAAGGTAGATGCGGCGCGCGTGGCGCTGATCGTCAGCCTCGCCCTCGATACGGGCATCGCCGCGCTGGAGGGCGAGAACATCAAGCCGATGCCCGCTGCAGCGCGCGCGTGGCTCGATTCGCCCCGTCCCGCCCAAGTGCGCGCCCTCGCCGAAGGCTGGCAGCGCAGCCGTCGCTTCAACGAACTGCTGTACGTGCCCACGCTGAAGGTCGAGCGCACAGGCACGTGGCAAAACGATCCGCTCTTGGCGCGCCAAGCCATCTGCAATTACCTTGAGATCGTCCCGCCCAACGGCTGGTGGACGCTCGATGAGCTGATCGAGAGCATCCACGAGGAAGAACCCGACTTCATGCGTCCGGATGGCGACTATGACAGCTGGTACATCCGCGACGCCAAGACCAACAAGTATCTGCGCGGCTTTGAGCATTGGCACGCCGTGGACGGCGCGCTCTTGCGCTTCATCCTGACCGCTCCGATGCATTGGCTCGGCTTGATCGACATCGCCGAGAACGGCGCGGTCTGCCGCCTGACCCCCTACGGGCGCGCTCTCGTCGGCATGAGCGAGTGGCCTCCCAATCCGCCGCCCAACGCCCCGACTGAAGGCAAGCCCATCACAGTGGACGCCGACGGCACGTGCCGCGCCATGCGCGCCACCAATCGCTACGAGCGCTTTCAGCTGGCGCGCTTCACCAACTGGATCGGCGGCGTCTCCTCAGCGGAGGGCTATCAGTACCTGATCACGCCTGAGAGTCTGGCGCGCGCTCAGCAGCAGGGCGTGCGCGCCGAGCAGATCGTCACCTTTTTGCGGCGAGTCACTGGCGATAAAGTGCCGACCAGCGTCATTCAGCAGCTCCAGACGTGGGCAACTGCTCAAGCGCAAACCGCCAAGCTAGAGCAGTTGTGGGTCTTGCGGCTGCCCAGCGAGGCGATCCTCGATAGGCTCTTCGAGCTGCCCAAAGTGCGCCGCTTTCTGGGCGCGCGGCTGGGTCCACAAGCCGTCGTGGTGCGCGCCGATCAGCGCGAGGCGCTGATCAAGGCGCTGCGCGAGAACAATCTGCAGGTGGAGGTCAGCGGCGCCGAATGACGCATCCATTGGCAGTCCGACGCTGGCTGCTGCCCGAAGCTGAGCCGCACCTCCCCGCCGACGCTCTGGAGGCTTGTGGCTCAGACGAGCTGATCGCCGCGATTCTGAGCAGACGCGGCGTGCAAGAGCCGCGCGCCATGCGCGCCTTCCTCGATCCCGACTTTTACACGCCCGCCTTGCCTGAGGCGCTGCCCGATCTGCCGCGCGCCTCTGATATCTTGGCGCAGGTTGTGGCGCAAAAGGGCAAAATCCTGATCTGGGGCGACTTCGACGTCGACGGGCAGACGGCAACGGCGCTCCTGGTGGAGGGGCTGCGGCGGCTGGGCGCGCAGGTCTCCTACTACGTGCCGCAACGCGCCACTGAGTCGCACGGGATCAAGGCAGAGCGTCTGCAAGCGCTGATCGCCCAGCATCAGCCCGATGCGCTGCTCACCTGCGATACCGGCATCAGCGAGCAGCGCGCCATCGAAGCAGCTCAGCGACTCGGCTTGCCCGTCGTCATCACCGACCATCACGAATTGCCCGATCACTTGCCTCCAGCGCAGGCGATTGTCAACCCCAAGCGCTTGCCGCCTGAGCATCCCCTGCGGACTTTGCCGGGCGTCGGGGTCGCTTTCAAGCTGATGCAGCACCTCTTCGTCACTTTTGAGCAGACGCGCCATCTGAGCAGCCTGCTCGATCTGGTAGCGCTCGGCATCGTCTGCGATGTGGCGGAGCAAGTCGGCGATACGCGCTACCTGCTGCAGTTAGGCATGGATCGCTTACGCCAAGCGGGGCGGGTCGGCGTGGAGGCGCTCTTACAAGTGACGGGTCTGCCGTCGGAGCAGCTCACGGCGGAGCGAGTCGCCTTCACGCTCGGTCCGCGCCTGAACGCGGTCGGGCGCATGGGCGACGCCAACCTCGCCGTCGAGCTGCTCATCACCCGCGACCGTCCGCGCGCCGCCCTGATCGCTCAGGAGCTAGAGCGCTTGAATGCCGAGCGGCGGCTGCTCTCCCGCCAGATTGAAGCCGCCGCTCACGCCATGCTGGAGGCGGATCGGAGCTTGCTGAACGAGGCGGCAATCGTCCTGCATCAGCCTGAGTGGCAGATCGGCGTGTTGGGCGCCGTGGCGAACAGCCTCGCCGAACGCTATGGACGTCCCGCTGTGCTGTTGGGCGGCGGCGGCGAGATCGTCAGCGGCTCGGGGCGCACCTTCGGCGAGTTGGATATCTACGCCGCGCTCGCCCAAGCCGCCGATCTGCTGCGCAGCTTCGGCGGGCATCGCCGCGCCGTCGGACTCTCGCTCAGGGCGCAGGATGTGCCCGCTTTGCGCAAGCGCCTCACGCGCGCCTTGCTCAGTCAGCGCCCGGAGGCGAGCGAGCCGCTCCCGCTGGCTATCGATGCTCTCTGCAGCCTCTCCGACCTCGATCTTGACCTCGTGAGTCGCTTGAATCGGCTGGCGCCCTTCGGCGAGGGCAATCCGCCCGTCGTGCTGGCGACCTTCAACTTGCATGTCAGCCACGCCGCCACTTTCGGACGCCAAAACGATCACTTGCGCATCGTGGTTGAGGATGAGAACGGAGTCGCCTTGCCGCTGATCGTCTGGCGCGGCGCCGAGCTGCCTGTCCCCGAAGGTCGTTTTGACGCCGCCTATACGCTCAGCACGGATTTGCGCGGCGATCTGGAGGCGGTGCTGGTCGGCTTGCAGCTGCACGCCCCGATCAGCCTTGAGAGCGAGGAGGGCGAGAGCGCCCTGACTTGGCAGGATTGGCGGCGCGATCCCGATCCGATGGCGCGCCTTGAGGCGCTCCTCGCCGAAGCGCCTGAGGCGCAAATCTGGGCGGAGGCGTATCCGCGCGGCGATTTTCCGCACTTCCGCCGCCGCGCCGAGCTGCGCGCCTGCCCGACTTTGATCATCCTCACAGCGCCGCCCGATCTTGAGACGCTGCGCAAGGCGCTAGAGGCTGCTGACCCACAAATTGTGCATGTGATCGGCGCGCCGCCGCCCCTCGCCCGCTTTGAAGACCTCTTGCGCCAACTGACCCTCGCCCTGAAGAACGCCCTCGCACACTTTGACGGGGTCGTGAGCCTTGAGGCGCTCTGCGGTGCGACGGCAGCCAGCGCGGACTTCGTGCGCAAGGCGTTGGCGTTCCTCGCCGCCGAAGGGCAGATCAGCTACAGCGAAGATGCCTCGCAGACCGTGCACCTGAGCGTGCCACAGGCGGCGCATCAGGCTGAGCGCGCCGAATCGAGCGCGCGCTTAGCGCGTCTGCAAACCGCCTACGAGGAGATGGAGGCGTTTCGGCGCTACTTCCGCCTGATGCCGCTCAAGACGCTGCTCAAGCAGCCTAGTTCGTGAGCAGAGTCTTCAGATCGGCGGCGACCACTTCAGGATCAGTGCCGTAGCTATAGATGCGCACCAACTCGCCTCTCGGATTGACCAGAAAAGACGAGGCGGTGTGATTGATCAGGTACTCCGCCTGCGTGCCTTCCGGCTTGACGACCTCATAGCGCACGCCGAAGGCTTGCGTCACCGGGCGGATCGCCATCTCATCGCCCGTCAAGCCGATGAAAGCCGCATCGAAGTTGGCGAGGTATCTGCCCAGCACTTCGGGCGTATCGCGCGCGCCATCCACGCTGACAAAGATGAAGGTGACCCGATCCCTCTGATCGCCGAGCGCCCGCTTGGTCAGGGTGAAGTTGGCGAGCGTGATCGGGCAGACGTCGGGGCAGTGCGTGTAGCCGAAGCTCATCACCGTCCAGCGGTCGGTGAAGTTTTGGCGCGTGAAGGGCTGGTTGCGCTGATCGGTCAGCTTGAAGTCGGGTAGTTTGACGGGTGGATCGAGCGGGCGGACGCCTTCGGGCAATGGCGTGGCGGGCGTAGTGGGCGTGGGCGCTGCGGCGGGCGCGCACGCGCTCAGCAGCACGGCAAAGCATAGCAAAAGGGACGTGACTCTCATCGGAAAGCTCTCTCTGAACGCCAACGGACTCGATTGCTGGCATAACAGGCGTCGCAAAGTGCGTAGCGATGATCCAGAGGCAGCCTGCGACGGCAATTGATGCAGCGGCTGGCGGTATCCAAGCGGCGCAGCAGGGCGGCATCGATGCTCATCGACCACTCAGCGCGCAGGGCGCGCAACCACGGCTCGTCGGGCGCGAACTCAGTGAATTCGGGGCGGCACGCCAACCACAGGTAGATATCGGCGCAGCTGATGGCTTGCTCAGTGGCTTCTAGGTCGCGCTCGTCTTCGATGCTCAGAGGCGGCTCGCTGGGCAACGGCATAGGCTGCTGGCTCAAAATGGCGCGCGCGCAGGCGTACCAGTACTCACGGCTGCTCTCGCGGGTGGGCGCGTTGACCAGCTGAAGAGCGACTGCCAAACCGAGCTGCTCAAGCTCGCGGTCGCTGAGCATGGCGGCGAGGGCGATGCGCTCGTCGATGTCGGCGGGCTCGATCACATCGCGCAGCGAGTCGGGGATGGACTGCAGCTCGCGCCAACGCGCCAAGCGGCGGGCTAGGTTGCCGGGGATCAGCTCAAGGTCTTCAAGGGCGGGCGCCACGCGGGCGCGCGCCAGCTCGGCGGGGATCGTCTCCATCAGGCGGCGCAGCGCTTTCAGGTTCAGGCGCGTGGTCGCGCCGACCACGCCCGCCTGTGAGAGTCCGTAGCGCCCCGCCCGACCGGCGATCTGATGGACTTCCTGAGCGTTCAGCGGGCGCACTGCGTGACCATCGAATTTCTCCAGCTCGAAGAAGCAGACGTAGTCGGCGGGCAGGTTCAAGCCCATGCCGACCGCATCCGTGGCGACGCAAATTTCCGTCACGCCCTCAGCGAAGCGGTCGGCTTGCTTGCGGCGCACCTCTGGAGGCAAGTTGCCGTAAATGACCGAGACGCGCCGCCGATGGCGCTCCAGCTCAGTTTTCAGGCGCAAGACCATCCGACGCGAGAACGCCACCAAGATTGTGCGCGGCGGCAGCTCGTCTAGCGCCCAGACCTGATCGGCGACTTGTAAAGGCGTCAGGCGCTCGTGCTGAACGACTTGAGTCGGGATCAGGGCGGCGGCGGTCAGGCGCTCGATGAGGGCGCGGGCGAAGGGCGGGGCGATCACGCGAATTTCGGGCGCGCGGCACTCCATCAGGGCGCGCGTCCACGCCCAGCCGCGGTCGGGATCAGCCAACATGTGCGCCTCGTCGATCACCACGCAGGCGCCGCTGCGCTGCGGATTGAACATCTCGATGGTCGCCGCCGTGATGGTCGCGCCTTCGACCTCGATATGCTCCTCGCCAGTCAGCAAATTGCAGCGCACGCCGTCCCGATTCAGGCGATCAAAGACCTCGAAAGCCAGCAGGCGCAGCGGCGCTAGATACCAGCCCGTCCCCGCCGCGCTGAGCGCTTGGAGCGCCTGATGGGTCTTGCCGCTGTTGGTCGGTCCGACGTGCAGCTGCACCAGCTGATCAGCGCGCCCGTCGTGTTGCCACGTGGGGAAGGCGGCTAGGAGGCGGGCGCGCAGCTCCTCGTGTTGGCGGCGCTCTTCGCTGCGATGAGCTTGCTCGAGGCGGCGCTGTTCGGTTTGCTGCGCTTGCCAGCGATTGCGGGCTGCGCGCAGTTGCTCACGGAAGCGCTGCAGGCTGATCGGCTCTTCCCACAGCAGCTCGCGCACCTTGCCCCAACGGACTCGGCTGGCGGAGTCTTTACGCCATTTGCGCAGCGCCTCGCGCAGCAGGCTCTCGCGCTCGGCTTGCCCGCTGACCACGAGCAGCAGGTCGCGCACGGGGACGATCTCTTGATCCTCAACCGACTGGAACAGGGCAGGATCGCGCTGAATGGCGTTGACTTGGGCGGCGCTCAGGCGAGTCTGCCCGTCGGGATCGACGAACGCCTCGATCAGGCGCGCGCCGATGGCATTTTGGAGCGTCTCGACCCGAATGCCGAGCTTTTTGGAGGCGGCGGAGAGCGAATAAGAGCGGGCGAGGACTTTCTCGCGGCGCGTCTCGCCGTCGCGGTCGGGTTGGCGCAGCACCTCGCCGCACAGGTCGAGCGCCGCCTGCCAATCTTCATCTTTGGGCAGAACTGCCGCCTCCGCAGCCGCCAGAGCCGCTTGCGGATCGGCATCGGCGAGGCGCAACCAGACCGTCTCGCCGAGCGGCGCTTTGACGGTGAACGGCACTAAATCGCCGCTCTCGATGGCGCGCTGGACGGTCTTCATGCCGTAGCGCTCCACCAAGTCGGGGCGCAGGATGGTCTGGGCGGGGCAAGCCGCCACGAGCGCCAGCAGCTCCTGACGGATTTGCTGCCAGTGATGGCGCTCGAAGATCGCCTCTAGGCTTGGGCGCGTGATGCGCAGCGGATCGAAGAGGTAGTCGTCCATTTGCTTGAGCAAGTTGGCGGAGAGCAGCAAGCGCGCGGCGACTTCCTCATTGGGCGTGCGGCACAGCTCGCTGATCGGCAAGTAGCCGAGCGTGCCTTCGAAGCGCTCTAGCAGTTGGCGGCATTCGGGCATCCCCAGCACGTCAAGGCGCGGCTCGCGCTGCTCAAAACGTTCGCGCAGCGGGCGGACGGCAGGCGTGCCGTCGTTTTTCAGCACGGGCAGAGCGCCATCGTAAAAGCGCGAGAAGTGGCGCACTTGCTCCACGCTCAGCCGCTGCGGATCGTAGAGATAGTCGCCTTCGCGGGCGATGGCACCTTCGCGCAAGGCGCCTTCGATGGCGATAGACCGCTCACCGATGCCCAGACGCTCATCTTTCAGGTGGTTGACGTGGAAAAAGCCTTCGGGCGTGGCTTGAATCAACGCGATCAGGGCGCGGGCATTCAGCACGCGCGAAGCAAGGGGCGATTTAGGCATGGCGACTCAGAAATTATGGCACAACCGCTAGTTCGAGACGAGTTCGCGCGCCATGTCGAGGGCAGTGAAGCGCAACAGGCGATACCGATCATCTACGTGAAGGCTCGGCGCGCTGTGCAGCGGGTAGCGGCGCAGCGCAATGGCTCGCGTCTCTCTAATTCTAACATAATATAGGTAGATTGTCCCATCGTCGGGCTGATCCCAGTTTTGTATGAAAATCTCAACCTCAGGCGAGAGGCGGTTGAGCGTCCCGCCGACGGCGCGCAACCAGAACGGCAACGCTGCCCAGACCTTATAGCGCCCGATCCGCACCACATCCACTAGATCATCGACCGTCTCGACGGCGGCGAAGAAGTAGTGCGGCGGGCGATTGGCGAGGTTGATCAGCAGGCGGCGCAGACGCTCAGGCTGGCGCACTACTTCAGCCTGATCCCAGATCGGACAAGGCGCGGCGAAGGGCTGGAGACTCGCCAGAAACGCCGCCAAGTCATCCGATGCGGGCAGCAGCGCCGCCGAGAGCGCGAAAGCGAAACGTCCCTGTCCGACGGCGTCCTGCAGGCTTTCGGGCACGGGCGCGTCCCTGCCCAAGAGGTAAAACATTGCGCGTGGGTCGCCTTGCGCATCGGTCAGGCGCACATCCGGGCTCTCAGGCGCGTTGAGCAGGTCTTCTAGCACGTGCGAGACGCCTTCGAGCAGATTCTGGGTGTGCGTCCCGTTGCACAGGCTGCATTGCCACGTGAACGGAAGGGCGCGCCGCTCGTTGAGCGCCTGATCGAAGTTCAGGGCGAGCCAACGGCGCAGCGCAGCGAGGCTGACCGACTCTGAGTCGCAGTCGTTCGCCTCAAGATGGCTGAAGTGATGCTGCAGTTGCGCGCCAAGCCGCGCGACCATCTCTTTGCGGCAGAGCGGGCATGTGTAGCGTTCGCCGCGCCGCGCCAACGTGATCGGCACGGGGCGATCAGCGGCGTCTAGCGCCCAGCGGTACTCAACGGGCGGCTTATCCATCGCACAGGGCTAGGGACGCGCCGTCGGCGTCGGGCTAGGGTTGAAATCGGCGGGGCAGCTGGTGAGCGTCGGGCGCTCTGGCACCTCAAAGCCCAGAAAACGGCTGATGAACTGCGTCTGCAGGCGCTCGCGGGCTGCTGCCCAGTGCTGCTCGATGGCTTGCTTCGCCGCTTCTTCCTTGAAAAAGCGAAAAGCTGCTTGCTCGATCTGTTCAGAATCGAAGGCAGCGCCCGCGAAGAGCGCTCTGCCTGTAGCTGTGCGAAGTGTATCCGTATTGATCTCGCAGCTCAGCACGCCGACTTGATTGCGCTGCAGGTCAGCGCCAAGCGCCACGCGAATCTCGCCTGTGGCGGTGGCGCTCTCGCCGTAGAGCAGGCTCAGCAAGCCCATTTCGCGCTCCACGCGCACGGTCGCGCTGACCACCGTCTCATAGACGGTCAGCTTGAGGGCAGGATTGCCCGTCACGCTCAGGACCAACGTATAGACGTTCAAGCCGGCGCTCTGGGCGCCTTTGATCAGCTGATCGAAAAAGGCGGGCGCGAAGAGCGCTATCGCGCCGCATACGCCGAAGATCAGCACGAGGACGATCACCACGAGGCGAAACTGTCGCCACAGCCAACTGAACGGCGCGAACACACAGCCCAAAGGGTTGAAGCCGCCTCTATTCCGCATTGGCGCTCTCCTCGCTACCACGCAAGACCGATCTGTGGCTAGTCTACCACGCTTTGGGCGGTGAGCCTAGCCAGACGGGGATCGGCGGGCGCCGATCCCCGTCTCGAGATGCTCAGTTGCGCAGTGGCTTGCCGGTCATCAGCATGTGCTGGATGCGATCGAGGGTCTTCTGCTCGCCCAGCAGGCTCAGGATCGCCTCTTTCTCCAGATCGAGGAAGAGCTGCTCATCCACCCACGTGGGCGCGCTCAGATCGCCGCCGCACAGGATGTGCGCCAAGTGCCGCGCGAGCTTGGCGTCGTGATCGCTGGCGTACTTGCCCTGATGCAACTGGTAGATCGCCATGTGCAGGGCAGCTTTGGCATCGCGCCCCGCCGCATAGAGCTTGTGTGGCGGCGTCGGCACGTAGCCGCTCGCCAATAGCTCCAAGACCGTCCGCTTCGCCTCTGCCAGCAGGCGCGCGCGATCCATCACGATGCGATCCACGCTGCGCAGGAAGCCCATCTCGCGCGCCTCCATCGCGCTGCTGCTGGTCTTGGCGAGGGCGAGCTGCTCAAAGGCTTTCTGCAGCGGCGGCAGCGGATCGGCGTTTTGAATCTGCATGGCGGGCGTGATGATGCGCTTGACCATCTCTTTGGTGCCGCACCACGCTGGAATCAAGCCGACGCCGACCTCCACCAAGCCGATGTACAGCTCAGCGTGCGCCACCACGCGGGCGCCGGTCATGGTGATCTCGGCGCCGCCGCCGACCGTGACGCCGAAAGGCGCGGTCACAATCGGCTTGTGGAAGTAGCGCATGGTCTGCATCAGCTGCTGACCGCCCGTGATCATCTGCTCGATCTCGGCGAACTGCTTGTTTTGAGCCGCCATCGCCATGATGAACAGATTGGCGCCGGCGGAGAAGTACTCGCCCTGATTGCCGATGACCATGCCATCGAATTCGCCGCGATCCATGCGCTCCAGCGCGCGCTGAATCAGGGCGAAGATGTCGTTATCGAGGGCGTTCGCCTTGCTGCGGAACTCCACTAAGCAGACCTTGTCGCCCATGTCGTAGAGCGCGGCGCTGCTGTTCTCCTCGACGACCTTGCCCGCCGAGCGCAACTGATGCAGCATCACGATGTTCTTATCGGGCAGCACGGGATCGTACGCCTTGCGCTGCGGATTGTACACACCCGTGACCGCGCCGCTGGCATCGCGCTGGTAGAAAGTCTCGTAGCCTGCAGCAAGCATCTCATCGACCCAAGCGGGCACGCTGTAACCATCCGCCTTCATGCGCGCGACGCTCTCGCGCACGCCGATGGCATCCCAGATTTCAAAGGCGCCCAGCTCGTGGTTGAAGCCCCACTTGTTGGCGTTATCCATGCTGGCGATGTCGTCGGCGATCTCGCCGAGCATGGCGGCGGCGTAGCTCAGGTAGAAAGCGTGCAAGTGCCACAGATAGGTGCCCGCCCGATCCGTCTCGGCGATGAGCGCCTTGATGCGCGCGCCCGTATCGGGATTCTTGCGGTGCTTATCCACGCTCTCAAAACGGACTTTCTGCGGCGGCTCATACTCTAGCGTGTGCAGATTGAGCGCCCAGAACTCGCGCTGACCGTCGCGTTCCACCTTTTTGTAGAAGCCTTGCCCGGTCTTATCGCCCAAGAAGTTGTTCTGCATCAGGAATTCGGTCGCGCGGGCGATGCCTTGATGCCGCAAGACTTCGCGCTGCGGGTCGTTGGGGATGGCGGGATAGAGATTCTGCGCCACGTACGCCAGCACATCCACGCCCACCACGTCGGCGAGGCGGAAAGTGCCGGATTTGGGACGCCCGATCAGCGGACCGGTCAGCAGGTCGATCTCCTCGACTGTGTAGCCGTGATCGTAGGCGTAGTTCATGCCGAAGCCGCCGGCGACGCTGATGAAGCGGTTGGCGATGAAATTGGGCGTATCCTTGCAGATGACCACGCCTTTGCCCAAGACTTCAGTGGCGAAGCGCGCCATGAACTGCACGAGGGCGGGATCGGTGTGGGCGCCGGGGATGATCTCCAGCAGCTTGAGGTGGCGTGGCGGATTGAAAAAGTGCGTGCCGAGAAACCGCCGCTGGAACGCCTCGCCGCGCCCCTCGGCGATGGCGTTGATGGATAGCCCGGAGGTGTTCGTGGAGATGATCGCGCTCGGCTTGCAGACCGTCTCTAGCTTCTCCATCAGCGCCTGCTTGATGGGTAGTTTCTCCACCACCACCTCGATCACCCAATCGCACTCGGCAAGGCGGGCGAGGTCGTCGTCGAGGTTGCCGATGCGGATCAGGTCGAGGTCGGAGGCGTTGAAGAGGGCGGGGATGCGGCTTTTCTTGAGTCTCTCGATGTTCTCGATGGCGATGGCGTTGCGTTTGGCGGGCGGATCGCCTGGTTGAGTATCTTTGGCGGCGATATCCAGCAGCACGACGGGGATGCCCACGCCCGCCAGCAGCGTCGCAATGCCGCTGCCCATCGTGCCAGAGCCGATCACGCCAACTTTACGAATGGTATAGCTCATCTAAAAGTCTCCAGAGTGGAAATTTAATTCAACGTCCGTTCAATTTTACCCACTTTGGGCGCGCTTATCAAAACTTGGCTGATCGAGCGCGGACGTTGCAGCCTTGCGCCTTGTGTCGTACAATCGGCGCGCTTGGAGCATGGCGAGGCGGCGGAAGCGCCTCTTCTGGCAGCGAGTTGAAAGGCATGACCCACTTCATCGGGATTGATGGCGGCGGCACGAGCACCAAGTTCGCCCTTGTGGACGCCAATTTGAACTTGATCGCGCGCGCGGAGCGCGGCGGCGCTAATCCGAACGTGGTCGGCTTGGCGGCGGCGCGGGCTGCGCTCTCAGAGGGCGTGCGCGTCCTGTTGGAGGCGGCGGATGTCCCCTTGAGCGCCGTGCGCGGCATTGGCGCGGGCTTGGCGGGCTTGGATCGCCCCGCCGATCACGCCCGTTTTCAGGCGCTCTTCGCTGAGCTGTTCCCGAACGTGCCTGCAACGCTCGATAACGACGCCGTGCCAGTCCTGTATGCCGCCAGCGGACGCGCCTTCGGCATTGTGACCATCAGCGGCACGGGCATGATCGCCCTAGGCGTGAACGGGCGCGGCGAACGGGCGCGTTGCGGCGGCTGGGGGCACTACGCCGATCGCGGCAGCGGCTACGTCGTGGCGCGCGAGGCGCTCTACGCCCTCTTCAGCGCCTATGATCGGGGCGAGGAGTCCGCGCTTGGGGCGGCGATTCTAGCCCGACTCGGTTTGACGGCTGTGCCAGAGCTGGTTGAATGGCTCTACGCGCCTGAGCGCCGCATCAACGACGTGGCGGCGTTGGCTGCTGAGGTGGTGCGCGCTGCTGAGGCGGGCGACTCAAGCGCGGTGCGCATCCTGTGCGAGGCGGCGCAGGCGCTCGCCGACGCGGCTGCGACCGTCGCGGTGCGCTTGAACTTCGGCGAGGCGGCGTTCCCGGTGGTTTTGAGCGGCAGCCTGTTCGCGCATGCCCGCCTCCTGCGCGATTTCTTCGCCCACGCTCTGCAGAGCCAGCATCCGCGCGCCTACCTCGTTCAAGCAGCGCACAGCGCTGAGGTTGGGGCGGCGCTGATGGCGATGGCGGCTCAAGGCATGACGTTGCCCCTTGTGCAGCCGTCTCAGCTTGCTCAAGAGCGTTTGCCCGCCCGTCGCGCCACCGAGCGCCGTCATCCGCTGACCTATGGCGCCCATCGCCGTCCCACGTTGGACTTTTTGACGGCGATGAACATCGAGGATGCGCGCGTGCCGCACCTGATGCAGCCGATCTTGCCCGCGCTCGCCGCCTTGATCGATGAGATCGCGGCGCGCTTCCGCGAGGGCGGGCGGCTGATCTACGTCGGCGCAGGCACGTCAGGGCGGCTCGCCGTGCTGGATGCAGCTGAATGTGTCCCGACTTTTGGCACGACGCCTGAGCAAGTGGTGGCGATCTTGGCGGGCGGAGCGGCGGCGTTGACCGCCGCTGTGGAGGGCGCTGAGGACGACCGCGAGGCGGGCGGCAGGGCGATCATGGCGCTGGACGTTGGGACGCTCGACAGCGTGATCGGCATTGCGGCGAGCGGCAGCACGCCTTTCGTGATCGGCGCGCTGGAGGCGGCAGACGGACTCGGCGCGTTGACGGGCTGCATTGTCAATGCAGTCGAGTCGCCCATAGCGGCGCTGGCTACGCACCCGATCTGCATCGCCACCGGCGCCGAGACCCTGATGGGATCGACGCGGCTGAAGGCGGGCACAGCCCAGAAGCTCGCCCTGAACATGCTCTCGACGGGCGTGATGCTGCGGGCGGGGCGGGTCTACGAGAATTTGATGACGGATATGCGCGCGGCGAACCTGAAGCTGCGCGAGCGGGCTGCGCTGATCGTGGCGGAGGCGGCTCAGCTGGACTTGGCGGCAGCGCGCGAGATTCTGGAGGCGTGCGGCGGCGAGATGAAGGCGGCGATTGTGGCGGCGCGGCTTGGCATAGCGCCTGAACAGGCGTGGGCGCGCCTCGCTGAGGTCAAAGGCGATTTGGGCGCGTTATTGGGCTAGGCGGCGCTTTTAGGGTATGGTAAGGCTCGACTGACTGAGCGGAGAAGGACGGATGACTGCACAAGGTGTCCAGGCGCCCTCGGCGGGCAAGATCGCGCGCTCTGCCATCATCGTGATCGGCATTTTGGGCTTCGGCAAGCTCTTCAGCCTCGCCGAGAAGTGGATCGGCTTGGATCGTTTCGGCGTGGGCGTGGATTGGGATACCTTCGCGGCGGCGAATCAGTTGCCGGAGCAGCTCTACAACCTGATCGGCGGCGGCGCGCTGGCTTTCGCCTTCATCCCGATCTTCAGCGGTATTCTGGCACGCGGCAATCGCGATCAGGCGTGGAAGCTCGCCTCGAACGTGCTGAACACGATCTTTTTGGCGGCGTTCCTGCTCAGCGGGATCGTATTCTTGTTCGCGCCGCAGATCATCAGCACGTTGATCGCGCCCGGCTTCGCCAAGCCGTTCTTGCCCGCGCGAGTTCTCTCTGAGCCGTTCAGCGGCGATCTGTTCGTCTACTTGGCGCGCCCCGATCTGGTGTTGCAGACCGCCAACCTGATGCGCATCCTGCTGCTGAGCTTGATGATCTTCTCGGTCAGCGGCTTGTGCAGCGGCATTTTGCACACCCATCAGCATTTCGTGGCGCCGGCGCTAGCGCCGATTATGTACGACGTGGGCAATCTGCTGGGCGTGGCGTTTTTAGCGCGTTTCTTCGGCATTTACGGCGCAGCGGTTGGCGCGGTGATCGGCGCGGGGCTGCATCTGGGCGTCCAAGTGATCGCGCTCGTGCGCGTGCGCGCCCGTTGGCTGCCCTACTTGAATTGGCGCAACGCCGAGCTGCGGCAGGTCATCCGCCTGATGATCCCGCGCGCGATCAGCCTGGGTTTGGCGAACCTCGATCTGCTGATCGCCTATAACATCGCCTCGACGCTGGGCGGCGGCTCGGTGGCGGCGTTCAATCGCGGCTGGACGCTCATGCAATTGCCGCAGACTCTGATCGGCACGGCGATGGGCATCGTCATCTTCCCGACGCTGGCTGTGCTGAGCGCCAACGGCGATCTGAGCGGCAAGCGCTCAGCCATGTCGGGCGCGTTGCGTTTCGTGCTGATCGCTTCGATCCCCGCTGCGCTGATGATGGCGGTGGCGGGGCGTCCGTTGGTGGCGATTTTGGAGGGTGGCGCTTTCGATCCTGCCAGCGCGGATCGGGTCTTCGCCGTCCTGCAGATGTTCGCGCTGGGCATTTTGACGTGGAACTTGCTGGAGATCGTGGCGCGCAGCTTCTACGCCGATAAGGATATGATCACGCCGCTGATCTCAGCCGTGCTGGAGACGCTCATCTTCGTCAGTTTGGCGCTCATGCTGACTCAGAGCCTGCAGACGGCGGGCTTGGCGCTGGCGAATAGCATCGCGGTCGGCGTGCAGGTGATCTTCCTTGCTGCGATTTTGCGGCGGCGTTGGGGCGGCATCGACGAGGCGGCGCTCTTCAAGAGCGCGCTCAAGGCGTGCATCGGCGCGGCGGCGATGGTGGCGGCGATGGTGACGGTCGCGCCGCTCATCGAGGCTCTACCTTTGCCGCTAGATCGGCGCTTGCTGCTGTTGGTGCAGGCGGGCGCTCAGATTGGAGTGGGCGGCGCGGTCTACGTCGGCGTGATGGTGCTGTTGCGCACAGAAGAGGTCTTGCAGCTGCCGCGTTTGATCTTGGCGCGGCGGCAAATTCAAACAGCGAGCGATTAGTTCTGGGCGAGGGCTATATGCCGAGACGTCTATTCGTGAGTGTGCTGATCTTGGGCGTGGCGCTCTCAGTTGTGTTGAACGGGGCGCGGGGCGTGGTGCGCGCCACGCAGAATGAGTACGCTTGCCTGCAGTTTTACTACAATGCGCGCCAAAACTGGGTGCTAGACCTGAACAGCGGCGCCTATCTGCACGATAGGCGGCTGACTAGTTCGCCGTTAGACGTTCGGCGCGGCGCGGTCTCGCCCGATGGCGCGCACCTAGCGTACGTCGCCCAGACGCGCGGCGGTCTCTTGAACTTGTATGTGCAGCCCAACGAGACGCCGACGCTGAACATGCCCTCGCTCTGCACCGACCTGATGACCTGCTGGCGCTCGCAGCCGCCTAGCGCCGCTGCGCGTCCGTTGCAGTTGAACACGCCCGTGGCGGGCATGGGTTGGTCGCCCGATAGCGGGATGCTGGGCTATGTGTGGGCAGAGAGCACTAGCACGCTCAAAATGGCGGCGAGCGCGCCTGATGGTCGGCGGCTGGCTGAGCGCGCCATCGCGGGCGATCACTTCTTGTTACACGGCTGGTCGCCCAGCGGACGCCACTTGCTCTTCAGCACGCAGAGGCGCTCCAGCGGCGGCAGCCAGCTGACCTTGCACTTCTGGGCGCCGCAGGAGGACGCTCTGCACAGCTACGACTTGGAAGGCGTGCGCGGAACGCCGTGGTACAGCCTTGTCAGCGTCGCGCCGCGAGCCGAGCGGATCGCCCTGATAGCCAGCGGACGGAACGACCTGCCGACCCTGTTTCTCGTCTCCGCCCAGAACGGCATCGAGCGGCGCGAGACGTTGCCGCCGCACATCGATTGGCGCGCCAACTGGGCGCCCACAGGCGACTCGCTCGGCTTGTATCACTTCGATCCGCCCTACTGGCACTTCAGCATTTACGAGGTCTCAGGCGCGACGCATCGCAGCATCGGCGGCGTGACGACGGGCGCCAGCCTCGCCAAGCGCGATGGACTGCGCGAGTTCTACTGGGCGCGCGATGGCGAGTCAGCCGCCTTTTTGCAGCCCGACTCGGTTGAGACTAGCACGCTGATGCGCTACCGCTTGGCCGATCGGCAAAGCGTGCCGCTGCGCGCGGCAGTGCTGAGCGCCTACGAGTCGCCTCGCAAGACTCGCCTTGCGCTGGTGCGGCGCGAGGGCGCGCGGATGGCGCTAGAGGTGCTGGACTTGCAAACAGGCGCGGCTGAGCCAATCGCCGTGCGCGACGAGATACGCGAAGTGTTGTGGCTGCGCGGCGCCGATGCTTTGAGCTTCACTGCGGCTGTGGATGGCGCGATCCACGTTGAACACGCCGAGCTCAGCCGCAACGCTGTGCAAACGCTCTTGCGCGCCCAGACCCTCTACGAGCCCTTGTATCAAGAGAGCGCCACCAACTTTTTGACGCTGTGGTGGCGCTCGGAGCAGGGGCAGACCTACTTCGATGCCTACGCACCTCAAGGCGAGCGCATCTATCGCTATCGGCTGCTGGGCGAACGCGGCAGCCGCCCGCCCATCCTCTTCAGCGCGGCAGATCGGCGCGCAGCAGTCATTGTGGCGAGCGACGAAAACGGCAGAGACTATCTGCAAATCGCCCTGAGCGATGGCGAGCGCGCCGCTTTGATCGACACCGGACGCTACTCGACAACGGTCTTATGGTCGCCAGATGGCGAGCGCGTCGCTGTGGTGACCTCGCCGCTGGGCAACGCGCCCAGCAAGGCGCGCCAACGTCTGCGCGTGCTGGATCAAGACGGCAAGCTCCATTACGACCTGCAGGCGATCACGGTCGGGCTGTTGCACGCTTGGACGCGCTGCGGCTAGACTCAGCGCTCGCTGAATGACCCAGACGCGGCGCGCGGCGGTCTAGACTGCAAGCCTTGCAAGGCGCGTCAATTCGTGCTACAGTCAGCGCGCTAAGGATGCACTCCGAATGGCGAAGCGAGCATGAAGATCACCTTTCACGGCGCAGCGCGTGGCGTCACCGGCTCCCAACATCTGATCGAGGTGAACGAGCGGCGCATCCTGCTGGACTGCGGCTTGTTTCAAGGCAAGCGCAGCGAGGCGTACGACCGCAACCGACGGCTGCCCTACGATGCCTCGCGCATCGACGTGGTTGTCCTCTCTCACGCGCACATCGATCACAGTGGCAACTTGCCCACTTTGGTGAAATCGGGCTTTCGCGGCGATATCTACGCCACCTTCGCCACTCAAGACCTCTGCGGCGCCATGCTGCTGGATAGCGCGCACATCCAAGAGCGCGACGTGCAGTACGTCAACAAAAAGCGCGCCCGCAAAGGCGAGCCGCCCTTCAAGCCCCTCTACACGCAAGCCGAGGCGGTTGAGGCGCTGCGCTACTTTCACGCTATCGCCTACCGTCGCAGCGTGAACATCCTGCCCGGCGTCAGCCTGACCTTCTACGATGCCGGTCACATGCTCGGCAGCGCCATCGTGGTGCTGAACATCACCGAGCGGGAGCGCGGGCGCGACGTGCGCCTCGTCTTCAGCGGCGATCTGGGGCAGCCCGGCTTGCCGATCCTCTGCGATCCGACGCCCATCGACGAGGCGGACGTGCTGATCATGGAGAGCACCTACGGCGACCGTCTGCACGAGCCCTTTGAGGATAGCGTGCGCCGCCTTGAGCAGATCGTGGCGCAGACCTATAAGCGCGGCGGCAAAGTCATCGTGCCGTCCTTTGCCGTCGGGCGCACGCAGGAGCTGGTCTACGCCCTCCATCAGCTCCAGCGCAAGGGCGACCTGCCGCCCCTCAAAATCTTCGTGGATAGCCCCCTCGCCGTCAACGTCACGGCGATCTTCGCCAATCATCCTGAGGCGTACGATGAAGAGACCCGCGCCTTCATCAGCGGCGATAAGGCGCACCTCGATCCGTTCGGCTTTCAAGGGCTGATCTACACCCGCTCGGTGGAGGAGAGCAAGGCGCTCAACTTCCTCCACGAGCCCGCCATCATCATCAGCGCCAGCGGCATGGCGGAGTCCGGGCGCATCCTGCACCATCTGGCGAATAACGTCGAAGACCCGCGCAACACGATTTTGATCGTCGGCTTTCAGGCGGAACACACGCTCGGGCGACGCCTTGAGGAGCGCCAACCGACCATCCGCATCTTCGGCGAGGAATATCAGCTGCGCGCCCAAGTCGAGCGCTTGACGGGCTTCTCGGCGCACGCCGACCGCCAAGCGCTGCTCAACTGGGCAGCCGCCTTCAAGAAAAAACCGTTGCGCACCTTCCTCGTCCACGGCGAGGAGCCTGCCCTCAGCAGCCTCGCCGAGGCGCTCAGGACGGAGGTCGGCTTTGAGCGCGTGGATATCCCTGAACTGCATCAAGTCTTCAGCGTGTAGCGAATCATCATGAGCAAGGGAATGCAAAACCCGTTCCTAGACGATTGGCGCGAGTGCCTCTTGGCTCACTATCGCTGGTTAGTTAAGCAGCAAGAACATCAGATCGCGGCGACGATGCGTTGCGTTTTGCAGGAAGCCGGCGTGCCTGAGGCGCGCTTCGCCCTACCTGAACCCGAGCCACAGTCGCCCCCAATTACGCTCGAAGCGCAGCCAGAGCCGCCCGCTGCTACACTTGAAGCGCCATCAGAGCCGCCCGCCCCGCCTGCTGCGGGAGCGCCCACTGAGTCAGAGCCGCCGCCCAAGCCACCTCAGCCCAAACAGCTGACCTTTTTCTAGCCGCAAGGCTCGCTTGAAGTGCCTATGAACGCCCCTCTGATTGAATGTGTGCCGAATTTCAGCGACGGACGCCGTCCGCACGTGCTGGAGGCAATCGTGAGCGCCATTCAGCGCGCCGCGCCCGTCAGCGTGCTGGATCGCAGCAGCGATCACGACCACAACCGCAGCGTGGTCACCTTCGTCGGCGCGCCCGAAGACGTGCTGGAAGCCGCCTTCGCCGCCATCCAGACGGCGGCGGGGCTGATCGACATGGAAGTCCATCGCGGGCAGCATCCGCGCATCGGCGCGACCGACGTCGTGCCGTTTGTGCCGCTGCGCGGCGCAACGCTTGAGCAATGCGCTGAGCTGGCGCGCCGACTCGGTCAGCGCGTCGGCGCGGAGCTGGGCATCCCCGTCTACCTGTACGAGGCGGCTGCGACGCGCCCCGATCGACAAAATCTAGAGGATGTGCGGCGCGGCGAATACGAAGGCTTGAAGACGGCTATCCTCAGCGACCCCAACCGCGTCCCGGACTTCGGTCCGCCGCAGCTGGGCAAGGCAGGCGCGGTCGCCATTGGCGCTCGCCCGCCCCTGATCGCCTTCAACGTCTACCTGAACACCTCTGAGGTCGAGATCGCCAAGCAGATCGCCAAAGCAGTCCGCCACTCCAGCGGCGGCTTGCGCTACGTCAAAGCGCTTGGCTTGCTGGTGGACGGCAAGGCACAGGTCAGCTTGAACTTGACCGATTACACGCGCACGCCCATCCAGCGCGCTTTGGAGCTGATTCGGCGCGAGGCGGATCGCTACGGCGTCTGCCCGATTCGCACCGAGCTAATCGGCTTGATCCCCGAAGACGCTCTGACCGAAGCGGCGATCTGGTACTTGCAGCTGAGCGATTTTGACCCCAATCAGCGCATTTTGGAGCGCCGCCTGCAGAATTTACAGCTCGCCGCTGCGCCCGCCGTGCCACCTGAGCCGCCCGCCGAAGCGCCGCCGCCTAAAGACGCTACGCTGCACGCCGCGCCGCCCTCCGACCTCGCCGCTTTTGTCGAGGCAGTGGCGCAAGCGACGCCCACGCCCGGCGGCGGAGCAGTTGCCGCGTTGGTCGGGGCTTTGGCGGCGGCGCTGGACGAGATGGTGGCGCGCCTGACGCTCGCCAGCAGCCGCGAGCGCTACGCCAGCGTCAAGGCGGAGATGGCAACGCTCGCCGAGCGCGCCGCCGCGCTGCGCCGCGCCCTGTTGGAGGCGGTCAGCCGCGATAGCCGCGCCTTCAACGCCGTGACTAACGCCTACCAAATCCCGCCCGCGCAGCCCAACCGCGAGCAAGTCATTCAGGCGGCACTGCGCGATGCCGCCCAAGTTCCGCTGGATGTGGCTGCGCATTGCCTAGAGACGCTCAAATTGGCGCGCACCGTCGCGGATCGGGGCGTCGATCGCGCCGCCGCCGATGCCGCCACAGCCGCTTACATGGCGCAAGCCGCCGTGGAAAGCTCTGCCTTGAACGCGCGCGTGAACGCCGCCTTGCTCAAGGATAGCGTCTTGGCGCACGCCCTGACTCAGCAGGCGCTCTCCGCCGTGGGCGAGGCGCGCGCCCTGTGCGCCGACGTGATCGTCATCGCCGAGACGCGCGCTAAACTCCGTTGAATGGATAGGTCTTCACAACTGATGAGAACACTCGCTCTTCTCCTGATCGCTTGCCTGATCATGGTCATTCTGCCGACTCTGACGCCCGAAGCGGCTCGCTCGGCGTCGGAGCAGCTCCCCCTCGCCCAGCTCTCTGACTCATCAACCCCGACTCTAGCGCCGACTCTGATCGCCACCTCCGTGCCGAATTTCATCACGGCTGAGTCCGCCCTGTGGACGCCGCCGGCGCCGCTCAACCGCACAGAGGGCAATTTCCTGTTCGAGCGCCCCTTCAGTTTCCAACACAACACGTACTGGTCGCGCGAGTACGGCTACGGCTCGACCAAGCGCGGGCAGCTGCAGATTCATCACGGGCTGGACTTCTCCAATCCCACAGGAGTCGCCGTCCTCGCCGTAGCTGATGGGATCGTCTATTACGCTGGCACGGACGTGGAGCGCATTTTCGGTCCGCGCCGCGATTTTTACGGCGGGCTGGTCGTGATCGAGCATCCCTATATGTACAGCACGGGCGAGAAAATCTACACGCTCTACGGGCACCTGAGCCGAGAGGCGGTCTACACAGGGCAAACCGTCAAGGCGGGCGAGGTGATCGGCTACGTGGGCGCGACGGGCGTGGCGCTCGGTCCGCACTTGCACTTTGAAGTGCGCGTGGGCGATCCTGAGAGCTACGACGCCACGCGCAATCCCGCCTTGTGGCTGAAGCCCTATCAAGGCTCAGGCGTGGTGGCGGGCGTGCTGCGCGATATCTACGGCAACAAGCTCGAAGGCGTACAAGTGGAGCTGCAAGCGCCGGGCAACAATCAGCTCACCTACAGCTACACAGGGGCGCGCGTCAACGGCGATAACCGATTGGGCGAGAATTTCGTCTTCGCCGACGTCAACGCGGGTTACTATCAGCTGATCGTCAAAGGCGCCGATGGCGCGCTCGCCCATCGTCAGATGATCTACGTCTGGGCGGGGCAAGTCACCTTTGTAGAGGTCTTCATCGCGCCATAGGAGCATCCCAACATGAAAATCACCGGCATCGAGCTGTTCAAAGTGCCGCCGCGCTGGCTGTTCCTGAAAATTTCTACCGATGAGGGCATCGCAGGCTGGGGCGAGCCAATCGTCGAAGGTCATGCCGATACGGTTGAAGCAGCGGTGCGCGAGGCGGCTGAGTATCTGATCGGGCGCGATCCCGACCGCATCGAAGACATCTGGCAGACGCTCTATCGCGCGCGTTTCTATCGCGGCGGGGCGATTTTGCTGAGCGCCATGGCGGGCATCGATCAGGCGCTCTGGGATATCAAGGGCAAGCGCTACGGCGCGCCGATCTACCAGCTGCTGGGCGGCGCCGTGCGCGATCAGGTGCGCGTCTACACTTGGATCGGGGGCGACCGCCCCTCCGACGTGGTGGCGGCGGCTAAAGAGAAAGCGGCGCAGGGCTTCACGGCGATCAAGATGAACGCCTCAGAGGAGATGCACGTTGTCGAGTCCTACGCCGCGATTGAGGCGTGCGTCGCGCGGGTAGCAGCCCTGCGCGAGGCGCTGGGCAGCGATTTCGGCATCGCCGTGGATTTTCACGGCAGGCTGCACAAGCCGATGGCGAAAGTCTTGGCGAAGGCGCTAGAGCCGTATCATCCGCTCTTCATCGAGGAGCCCGTCCTGCCCGAACATAACGAGGCGCTGCCTGAGATCGCGGCGCACGCGGCGATCCCCATCGCCACCGGCGAGCGCATGTACTCGCGCTGGGAGTTCAAGAGCCTCCTCGCGCGCGGCGGCGTCGATATCATCCAGCCCGACCTCTCCCACGCCGGCGGCATCAGCGAGGTGCGCAAAATCGCGGCGATGGCGGAGGCGTACGATGTGGCGCTGGCGCCGCATTGCCCGCTGGGTCCGATTGCGCTGGCTGCCTGCCTGCACATCGATGCCATCTGCCCGAACGCCTTCATCCAAGAGCAGAGTCTGGGCATTCACTACAATCAAGGCAACGATCTGCTCGACTATCTGGCTGATCCGTCGGTCTTTCAGTACGCCAACGGGACGGTCAGGATTCCGAGCGGGGCGGGCTTGGGCATTCAGATCGACGAAGAAGCAGTCCGCGAGGCAGCGCGACGCGGTCACGCTTGGCGCAATCCCGTGTGGCGGCGCGCCGATGGCAGCATCGCCGAATGGTGAAGCGGGAGGGGCTTGCGCGCCGCGCCGAATCGCGTAGAGTTACAAGAGCGTCGAACCGACTGAGGAGTTGCCGTGTCGTTGCCAACTATCCTCCAAGCTTTGGAGGTGCGCCGTCGCGCTGTGCGCGAGCCATACTTCGTGCCGAGTCTGTGGGCGAATAGCGGCACGCAGCCCGATCACACCGCCGCCATTCAAGTCAATCCGTACGATTTCTACTACCAAGTCCTAGCGCGGATTGCTATTCGCGCAGGGCAGCCGCTGGTGGAGGGCGCAGGCGGCGAGTGGTCGCGCGGCGCCATCGTTTACAGCCTGTTCCCGCGCCTGACGACCGCCTTCGATCACAACGGCGACGGCGCGATCAGCCTCGCGCCCAACAGCGACGGCTGGCGCGAGACGGGCACGCTCCTCAAGAGCATGGCGCTCTTGCCCTACATCCGCGAGATGGGCTTCAACACCGTCCACCTGCTGCCCGTAACGGCTATCGGGCGCGACGGGCGCAAAGGCGCGCTCGGCTCGCCGTACGCCATTCGCAATCCGTACGTCTTGGATGAGAATCTGGACGAGCCCGCGCTCGGCTTGACGGCGGAGCAGCTCTTCAAGGGCTTCGTCGAGGCGGCGCATCGGCTGGGGATGCGCGTGGTGGTCGAGTTTGTGCTGCGCACCGCCGCCAAAGACTCCGACTGGATTCCTGAGCATCCCGAATGGTTCTACTGGATTCGGGCTGACGTCCCCGACCGCCTCGCCAACGTCGGGCGCACGGGCGCCCTGAACAGCTACGGGCAGCCGATTTTCTCGCCCGATACGCTCAACTTGATCTTCGCCAAGATCAACGCCGGCGATTTCCACGATTTGCCGCCGCCGCCGCATCAATATCGCGCCATGTTCACGCCGCCGCCGCGCCCCGATCAAGTGCAGTGCGAAGACGGGCGCTACATTGGGGTGCTGGAGGACGGCACGCGCGTGCGCATCCCGGGCGCCTTCACCGATTGGCCGCCCAACGACGTGCAGCCGCCTTGGTCGGATGTGACCTATCTGCGCCTGTACGATCATCCCGACTTCAACTACATGGCGTACAACACGCTGCGCATGTACGACTCGTTCCTCGCCCAGCCCGATCATCGCAACGCGCCGCTGTGGGAGCGGCTGATCGGCGTGATTCCGCACTATCAGCAGCACTTCGGCATCGATGGCGTGCTGATCGATATGGGACACGCTCTACCTATGCCGCTCAAGCAGCGCATCATCGCCACGGCGCGCGCCATCGACCCCGACTTCGCCTTCTGGGATGAGAATTTCTCGATTGATTGGCAGGCGCGCGAGCAGGGCTACAACGCTGTGGTCGGCTACTGGCTGCTGAGCGCCCACGAGGCGCACAGCGTGCGTAACATGATCAATCAGATGGCACATAACGCCTTTCCCATCGCCTTCTTCGGCGCGATGGAGAATCACAACACGCCGCGCGCCTTCGCCCGCACAGGCGGCGTCGCCTATGCGCACTACGCTTTGGCGCTCTCGATTGGCATCCCTGCTATCCCGTTCATCCAGAGCGGCTTCGAGCTGGGCGAGACTCAGCCCATCAACACAGGTCTGGGCTTCAGCAGCGAGGAGATACGGCGCTACGCGGCGGACGATCTGCCGCTTTTCGGCGTCGGGGCGTATGAGTGGTGTCGCGCTGAGAACTGGATACGCTCGGTGCGCCACGCCCTGAGTATCCGCCGCAAGTTCGAGAGCCTGTTGAGCGACTCGGCGCCCAACACCTTCCTGATGGGCAGCTCGGATAACCCGCACATCCTCGTTTTCTCGCGGCGGCGCGACGATCAGTGGCTGTGTTTCATCGCCAACACGGATATGCTCCACGAGCAGCGCGGGCGCGCTGTCATCCGCGCGAAGCAGGTGCGCGTGGCGGGCTATTGGGGCGTTTATGCCGATGGCATGGATGTGCAACAGGAGATCGCCGTCAACGTCTCGCTCTCGCCCGGCTATGTGCTGATCGTGGACGTGGCGAATTTACGGCACGGCGAGATGTAAGGGCGAGTCATCGACTCGCCCTTCAGCCGTCTCAGCGCGGATACCACCACGCGGGCTCAAAGCCGGGGTTATCGGTCAGCTGTTGGAGACCTGTGCCATCAGCGCGCACGGCGAACAGGCGGGCGCCTTGCGGCGTGTGGCGCTCAAAGGCGATCCAGCCGTCAGGACCCCACGTGGGATGATGATCGTTGCCTTGCGCGTCGCTGAGGCGGCGTAGATTGCCGCCATCGGCGTCCATCAGCATGATCACCCAGCGATTCTCAGCGGCGAGGTAGTGCTCAAAGGCGATGGTGCTGCCATCAGGACTCCACGCCGGGGCGTGATTGAAGCGCCCGACGGTCGTCAGCTGCTGGATGCGCTGCGGGCAGTCTTGGGTTTGGATGCAGCTCATATCCAGCTTGAAGATGTGTTTGTTGTTGTTGACGATGCCCACAAAGACGATCTCGCGCCCGTTAGGATGCCAATCCAGCTGGAAGGCGGGGAAGGGCAAGGGCAGGCTGAACTCAACCTGCTCTTCAAAAGCTTGAAAGTAGAAGCCATCGTCGTTGGGCATTTTGACGTCAAAGGCGAGCATGCCGCCCGAAGGATGCCAAGCCGGATAGTTCGCCACGATCTCCTCGCGGCTTGCTTGCACCAGTTGGTGCGTCTCCAGATTGAAGATGGTGACTTGAGAGACGCCTGAGGCGATTTGCTGCCCGCTAGGATGCCACGACGGGAAAGCCGTACGTCCGCCCTCTTGGTAGACGGTGACGTTGCCATCGGGCAGATCGAGGACGTGCAGCACGGAGCTGCTGGTGTAGGCGAGTTTGCCATGCAACATGGCTTATCTCCTGCTCGGATTGCCTAAGCCGAAATAGTTGGTAGCCACTTCCATAACTTGCGGATCGTGCCACGAATAGTGATTGATATCTAGATTCAAGGCGCCCGTCTGTAAACTGATGCGCGTGATGCCCGAATAGCGGTCGGTTGAGGTGCCGAGCGCCACGTCGCGGTCAGTGCCGATGAGCGGATTTTTCAAGAAGCCCTCGGCAGGGCGTGTGCCGGTAGTCCAGTGTGCCCAGAGCGCCCGATCCTGCGTGTTGAAGGTTGCCGCCATGTTGCCGACTTGCGGGCTGTTGACGATATCGTGGAAGCGCCCGCCTTGATTGAACTCGCTGGCATTGACGGCTGGCTGAACGGCGAGATATTTGTCTATGCGCGCGTTCGGATTACTCGCCAACGCCTCCATTGTCAGGCGGTTGCCCAGACTGTGCGCATTCACCAAGACTTGGCTCTCAGGATGGAACTGGCGGAACTGCACCAACGCATCAGCGAAACGTGGCGCATATTGCTGGGCGTTGGCATTTGCCTGCCAGTAGTTTTCTGGCGACTTCGACTCAGTGCCGGCATCCCACTGAACGCCGATGATGATGGGCGGTTTGCCGTTGCCATTGCCGCTATCGTACATAGCCGAATAATCCTGCGAGGCTTGCCGCAGACGGCTGACAATGCCTTGATCCTGCTCGGTGAAGCCATGCACCATGAAGACCACGGGGCGACCGTCGGTTTGCAGGTTTTGCATGAACTCGTTCACGTTGAAGTTCGGGTCGCGGAAGTTGATCAGGTAAGCGGGGACGGTACTATTGGAAGTGCCCTCCAGCGGCTGATAGCGCGGATCAGGGTTGCCGCCGCCTTCAGCGCCTGCGGCGTTAGCATTGCTGCCCGCGCCGCCATCGCCGCCGCCCTCAGCGCCTGAGAAAAGTGCGCCCGCCTCACGTTCAGCCGCCTCTAGAGCCGCCGCAATACGCTGCGTGGCGCTGGAGGCATCCGAGAGCGCCGCGCCCAGCCGCTGCATTGATGGCTGGACGAGATCGCTCATCTCACGGTAGAAGCTCTCTGCGCCTTTGCCAAGCCAACCGCCCCCTTGCAGTGCTGAGAGGCAGTTTTGAACGGTTTGCAGCAGCTGGCGCGTGGCGTCGCTGTGGCGCGCAAAGTTGTTGCTCACTTCGCGCATGTCATCATAATTGCACTGAATGATATTGCCTGCCATAAGGTCACCTCTGGAATAAGCTACTGGATCGAGGCGTAAAAACCCAACAGGGAACGGCGCAGTGAGATCGAGCGATGGATTGCAGGCTTCATTTTACTGAGACGACACGCGCTTCGCCAACAGAGACAGTTGCGGGAATTAAATAACTGAGGTGCAGCCCGCGCGCCGCACCTTTGACTGCTGGGTTGTCACTTGCACAACTGCGCTCACTGAGCGCCGTCTAGGCTGACCGTGCCGCGCCCTGCCTCCAGACGCAGCCAATCGCCCGTCTGGATGTGGCGCGTGGCAGCCCGCACGTTGGTGATGGCGGGCAAGCCGATCTCGCGCAGGATGATCGAGCCGTGCGAGAGATCGCCGCCCGTCTCCACCACCACGCCTTGCACTTGCGCGAAGGTCGGCAGCCAGCCCGCGTCGACTGAGCGCGCCACGAGGATCACCGGCGACGCGACGGGCGGCGGCGTATGGGCAGGCTCGTGCAGCACCCACGCCCGCCCGCAGACCTCGCCCGTCGTCAGGCTGATGCCCTGCAAGCGAGCGGCGCGCTCTTCAGGCGGCAGATCGCGCTCTAGATCGTCAAAGCGATGGAGCAGATCGGGCGCGGGCAGCATCTTCAAGCGCGCGATCTCGGCGGTGCGCTCGGCGAAGAAGACCAAGTCGGGCTGCCAGCCTTCATCCAAGCGCAAGACCTCCTCAACGGTCAGCTCCCAGAGCGACTCGGCTTCGGGCAACTGCCCGCGCGCCGCCGCCTGCGCCGCCAGACGCAGCAAATTGGCGCGCAGCGCATCGAAGGCGCGCATGGCGTAGTAGCGCAGCCGCTCGCGAGCGCGCACCGTCCGATTCGCCTGCCACGCCAGCGGCAGAGTCAAAAATCCTTTGAGCGTGCGGCGGGGCGGCTTGCTCTCGCTTTGGGGGGCGAGGATCATGCTCAGCAGCGGCGCGGGCTGCTCATGAAAGCGCGGGCGGGCGAGGTCGCTCTCGTACACGCCGCGATGCCCGTGCTTGGCGAGGTAGGTTTGCCACGCGGCTCGAAATTGGGAGTCTTCGGGCAATTCGCCGCGCTCAAGCGCCGCGCGGATGCTTTCGTGCTGTGCAGCCAACCGACGCAACGGCTCTAAATCGGTGTACAGCTCCGTGGCGATGCTGCGGCTGCGCGCCGTATGCTCCTCCAGCACGCCCAGCCGCCGCATCAGCAGCATCGGCAAGCTGATCGCCGCCGTGAGCGAGAACATGCCCGTCACCAGCTGTGTGTAGACGCGCTGCGCCGCTTGAATGGTCTCTGTGAAAGTCTCATAGGTGCGCTCAGTCTGCTTGAGCAGGGCGCGTTGCCGCCGCCGCGCCGCGCCCACAGCGAACAGCTGCGCCATGCCGAAGCGGACGAGCGGCACGACCTTGCGCAACATCTGGCGCGGGTTGGCGGGATAATCGCGCTCGCTCTCGCCGCCGATGGAGTCGGTCACCAGCTTGGAGGGCAAGCCCAGCGTGCGCATCATCTCGATCATCAGCGAGAGGTTGATGTAGGGTCGCCCGTTGAAGACCTCGATGAAGGGGCGATTCTCAGGCAGAGCGCTATCGAAGTTGCGGTAGTAGGCGAAGAGCTGATCGGCGCACGAGGCGATCAGGCTGGTCATGAAGACGGACGGCAAAGGCGGCAAAATTTCCTTGTGATTGGCGATAGTGAACGCCTCATTGCGCCGAGTCGGGCGCGTGATCGGGCGTATCTGGACGAGCCAGCACTGCTCGCCGTCATCCGCCCATTCAATGTCCCAATCGCGCCCGCTGCGCCTGTGGCTGAAGACTCGGCGCACCTCGCGCAGCAAGACCTGCAAGCGTTGCGCCCAGGCGGGCAGGTCGGCGTGCGGTTTTTCGCCCGCCCGCAGCTTGGGCAAGCTGAGCGAGTCGCCCGCCACCGCCCCGCTGACCAATTTATCCGCTAACCCCTCGGTGAAATTGACCAGATCGTCGGCATAGGCGTGTTCAGTGAAAGCGACACCGCTGTGCTTGGCATCCACCATGCGCATGATCAGCACGTCGCGGCGCAGCTCGCCGAACTCAGCGGCATAGCGCTCCGCCGACTCCCAGACGGCGCGCAACGCCTCCGCCATTTGAGCCGGATCGCGCCCATCCACATTCAAGCGCGAGGTGAAATAGCCGGCGAGGCTCTGAGTTGGGCCGTCCTCAGCTGAGAAAGCCGAGCGCACCGCAAACGGACCGGGCAGCTCCCACTCGAAGTTCGGGAAGCCGATGGCGAAGACCAGCCGCGAGCCATCCGGCAGACTGAGCGAGCCGTCGTCGTGGCGGCGCACCAAGCCGATGCCCAGCGCGCGCCGCCACGCCTCATCCACGAGGATGATGCCCGTCGGCACGGGCAGCCCGTAGCGACGCGCTACATCCAGCAGCGCCGCCTTTGCGCCGACGCCGTATTTCGCCGCGTTGCCGTAGCCCAGCGGCAGCCACAAGCGCTCTTTCTTGCCCGTCAAAGTGCCGTAAGTCATACCGCGCTGTCTTTATCTCCTCACAACGCCAAGACCTGCCCCGCCAACGCCGAGACTTCCGCCGCGTACGCCTCTGGCTGCTCGATCATCGGGAAGTGATCCCAGTCAGGCACAATGCGCACGATGTGGCGCGGCAAGAGCGCCTTGTAGTCTTCCACGTGCTCAACTTTCAGGACGCGCTCGCGCGCGCCCCACAGCAAGCCCGCCCGCACCTCGCTCGGACGCAACGTCTTGAACCAATCCGCCGTGATCAGATCGAACATCTGCCCAAAGACGGCGCATCGCCCGTACTCGGCGAAGAATCGGCGTAAATATTCCGACGGCACGGGCTGATGAAAGAAGACTCGCTGCCACAATGGGTGCATGAACGGCGCGCTGAGCAGCCACTTGCCCGCCATCCGCACGATAGGCGGCTTCATCAGCTTGGGGAAACGGCGCGACGCAAGGCGCGCCCCGACGGGCGCGTGCAGAATCACGCCGTCGACCGCCTCAGGCTGCTGTTGGAGCAGCTCCAGCACAAAAGCGCCGCCGATGCCGTGTCCGAGCAGCACGCGCGGGCGCGGCTCAGGGGCGATCAGCTCGGCGAGGCGCACCGCGTAATCGCGCAGGCTCTGCAGAGCGGGATCGGGCGGCTTCTCGGCGAAGCCATCCAGCGTCGGTGCTACGAAGCGCACCTGTGGAGGCATGTGCGGTGCACAACGCGCGAAGCGGAAGCCGCCGCCGCCGTTGCCGTGCAGCGCGATCAGGGTCAGCGGCGCGGCGCCCATCAGGCGGTCTGCAGACGGTGCTGCGCCGCGATCTTCGGGATCAGCCGCCAATCCGGATGATCGCCGGCGTGCTTGAAATCGTGCTGCCACGTGATCGCGTCTTGCTCCACGAGGAACAGACCGGGCATCGTCCACGGATCGCCGACGGGTCTGCCGATGAAATGCCCCTTGCTGGCGGCGCGCACGCCGCACGCCCATACCTGCGCCCCGAACATCTGCCCGAGCGTGCCGCGCTCCAAGCCGAAGGCGTCGTAGAAGCGCTTGGGCAGATCGGCGATGGCGCGCGCCTGCGCCCAGAGCTTGCGCATGAACGCCTCGCCCTCTTCGAGCGTGCCTTGATAGAAGAACAGGATCGGCGGGTAATCGGGCGTGGCGCGGCTGATCTTGCGCAGGTCTGCCACCGTCTCGCGGCAGAAAATGCAGCCGAAATGCCGCAAGAAGACGAGCAGAGTCTGCCCGTTCGGATTCAACTGATCCCGCAAAGTCGCGCCCGTCAGGTTCAGACCCTGCACGGGCGACTCAAGCAATTCCGCTGGAAGTCTCCGCATGGTCACACAAGCTTGGTCTGGTTTACGTTACGGAGAATCTTAGCCACAGGCGCGCCGAATGCCCAATCAGCGGTAGCGTTGCGCGCGCGCCTCAATGGCTGAGATCGGATCGAAGTGCTTGGGGAAGTTCGGCGCGCCCAGCTGAACGTCGCCGCTTGAATCGGGGCTGTGAAAGTCCGAGCCGCCGGTGATCAGCAAGCCGTGCGAGACGGCGAAGGCGCGCAGCTCGGCGATCAGGCGCTGCGAATGGTCGGGGTAGTAGACCTCCACGCCGTCTAGTCCGAGCGGCACGAGGCGTTGCAGTAGGGCGCGATAGTCGCTTTGCTTGCCCGGATGCGCCAAGACTGCCACGCCGCCCGCTTGATGGATCGCTTGAATGGCTTCGGCGGGGCTGAGCAACTCATTCGGCACGAAAGCCGCCGCGCCATTGGCGAGATAGCGCTGAAACGCCTCCTCAACCGTGCTGACCACGCCCTGCGCCACCAGCGCGCGCGCCACGTGCGGTCTGCCGACCGAATCGCCGCGCGCCAGCGCAAAGACGCGCTCGGACTCCACCACGATGCCCAAGCGCGCCAATTTTTCCAGAATGGCGTGAACGCGCCTCACGCGCCACGCCTTCAGCCGCTCCAGCAGCGCCTTGAGCGCCTCATGCGTCGGATCGAAGGCGTAGCCGAGCATATGGCGCTCGACTCCGTCCTCGTGCGCGCTCAGCTCGATGCCGGAGATCACGCGCAACGCCGTGTCTTGCGCGGCTTCCTGTGCCGGCAGAACACCATCCGCCGTGTCGTGATCGGTCAGAGCGATGGCGTGCAGATGTCGCCTCAACGCCGCTTGCACCACCCCAGTCGGCGTCAGCGCGCCATCCGAGGCAGTGCTGTGCAGATGGAGATCAACGCGCATTTTATGTGTCCGCGATGATGCGCGGCTCGACGATCAGCCGCAGCGCCGTACGCTCCTGATCTTCGATAGTCACCTCGGTGAAGTAAGGGATGCAGATCACATCGATGCCGTCATCGGCGAGATAGCCACGCGCAATGGCTGCCGCCTTGATGGCTTGATTGACTGCGCCAGCACCAATCGCTTGAATCTCGGCACGGTTGTGTTCGCGCACGACGCCAGCAATTGCGCCTGCTACAGCGGTTGACCGTGAACGAGCCGAAACCTTGATTATGTCCACCATGTTCTCGCAATTCCTTAGTGTGATGCGCTGCTAGATTACCTGCGAACTGCGCAGCGGCTACGAAGGCTCACGCTGCCTTGATACGCCATCGCAAGGTGCGCTTAAGTCACATTGTAACGGCAAATCAGTTTGAATCCAAGAATGAATTTTACATTTTTCACCAAACTTTTTTATGACAGCTCAATGTACAGGCTAGGGCAAGCAGCGCACAACAGCGACTTGCAGGTCGGCGAGGCTCGCCGCGTTGATATCCACGCCCAAGAACAGCCGCAACGCGCCCTCAGCGGCGTTAGCCGAGAGCAGCATGGCGTGATAAGTGCTGAAGCTGCCCGTCCGCCATACTTCGGGCGGCAGCCGCTCGATGATGCCCGCCACTGGGATGCCATCGCCGCCCAGTAAATTCAGCTTGATCTCAACGGTCTGGCGCGGCGCGAACGCCAACTGCCAATCGAGGCGCACGCGCACCAGATCGCCTCTGCGCAGCTCCCGCCCGATGCCCACATTCACCAAACGCATGTCCGCGCGGTCAAAGCGAGCGCTCAGATTGACGTCCACGCCGTGATCGTCCAGCGCTGACCAGTTCACCACGCGCTGATAGACGCTCAAAGCGCCTGCGCGCTGGACTTGCGCGTAGGTCGTGGCGAAATTCTCCCAGCCGACCGACTCGCCCTCGCGCAGCACGACCACGTCCGGCGCGTGACGGATCATCAGGAAGCGGTCGCGCGCAATGGGCATCAGCCGCCCGTCCAGATCGAGGATCGGGCGCGGCAAGGCGTGATAGCCGATCAGCGCAGCCTCATTGGCGGCGATCAGCGCGTCGGACGTCGTGTTTTCAGCCAGCCACATGCCCACCAGAGCTGCCTCAGGTGGCTCATCAAGCTCGGCATAGGCGGCGAGGCGCGTCCAATCGGGCAGGGGCAGCGCGATATGCGTCGGGGCGTAGGCGAGCGCCATAGCTGCAGCCCCGCCGAGCGGCAGCGCAACCGCTGCCATCACAAAGCGCCGCCACGCCGACCAACTCTGAGCGGCTGCTGCGAAGGCGAGCGTCAAGGCAACCAGAGCGGCATAGGGCGCGCTGAGCATCGCCGCGCCCAAACTCGCGCCCGCCGCGAGCGGCTTGCCGCGTCTCAGCAGCAGCGCGCCCAAAAGCGCCAGCGCCAGCATCACAGTCAGCATGGGCGAGGGCTGAATCGAGAGCAGCAGGGCGTAGAGCGCTCCATAGAGCGGCTTGTTCAGCCACAGGGCGAGGCACACCCCGCCCAAAGCGATCGCTGTGACATTGATCAGAAAACTGCCCAGCGAAGGCTCTACGCCGAGCCGAAAGAGCGCGGCGAGCAGCACAGGCGCGAGCGGGAAAGTCGTCAGGTTGCCCGTCGGCGTCCCGTAGAGCAAGCCGCGCCCCTCGGCGAGGTTGACGGCGAAGCGATATAGGGCGTAGTTCGCCTCCGCCTCGTACAGATTGCCCAGCAGCAGCGCGCTGAGGACGCCGATCAAAGCATAGAGCGAGAAATAGCCGAGAGAACGCATTTGTTATTGGTTTGGCACGCTCTCAGCGCGCCCGTCCCTTTAGAATTGAAATCGAACTGCCAACGCAGCACCACGCAGCCCATTCTATCGCAGTCGCCTTTATTGACAATCATCGCTCGGAGCGATCATCCCATGAAACGCCGCTTTCGTCTGCTCTCGCTCGGCTTCGCCATCGTGTGCTTAGCAATGCCGAGCCTCGTTCGCGCTCAGCTTTCAACGCGGACGATGATCACGCCGCAAAACGCCGACCGCTTGCAGCCTCTAGCCCTCATCACCGCCCAGAGCGGCTGCGCGTGTAACGTCACAGGCGTCGCCCTCAGCCCCGATAATCGCCTGCTGGCTCTGGGCGTGCGCGATGGCACAGTGCGCCTGTGGCAGCTCGACCCGCCGCAGGAGCTTCACATCATGCGGGCGCACGAGGGCGCCGTGAACGCCGTCGCCTTCAGCGCCGATGGACGGCTGGTTATCTCCGCTAGCAGCGACCGCACCATCCGCTTTTGGCGCGCGGCAAGCGGCACAGAGGAGAAGCAGCTCGGACCAGCGCGCGCGCCCGTCACCAGCCTCTCCGTCAGCCCAGATGGGCGTTGGCTGATCAGCGGCGCAAGCGACGGGCTGGTCACCTTATGGCAGTTGCCTCACGGCGACCGCGAAAAGGTCTTCAAGGGGCATGGCGGGGCGGTCACGAGCGTCGCTTTCAGCACGGATAGCCGCGCCTTCGCCTCGCTGGGCGCCGATAGGGCTGTCTACCTGTGGGAGGTAGCGAGCCGCCAACAGATCGGGGCGCTGCGCGGAGCGAGCGGTCAGCTTGTGACGCTCGCCTACAGCCCTGATCGGCTGACTCTCGCCGTCGGCGAGCGCGCCGCGCCTCAGAGCGCCATCCAGCTGTGGAATGCGCGCACGGGCGAGCGCGCCGCCGCGCTCAAGGGCGTTCAGGGACAGTTGGCGAGCCTCGCCTTCAGCGCCGACGGCGGCATCCTAGCTGTAGGGACGAGCAACGGCAGCATCGAGCTGTGGGACGTCGCCGCGCAAAGCCTGCTGACCACGCTCAAGCAGCCCAACGCGCCCGTCTCGCAGCCGATCAGCAGCTTGCTTTTCAGCGCCGATGGCACGTTGCTCGTCACAGCGGATAGCTCGCAGCACATCGCCATCTGGGGTGTGCCGTGAAGGTGAGCTGGGCGGCGCTCGCCGCAGCCTTTCAAGCCTCGCAAGCCGATCAGCCGCCTCTGGAGGCGGCGCTGTGCGCGCAAGCCGCTGAAATTTGTGCCCGCCACGCCGACTCAGCCCCGCTCGACTTCGATGAGCGGGCGCTGATCGACCTCTTGACAGCAGCTTGGTCGGGGCGGACTTTCGCGCGCGCAGAAGAGGCGGTCGCTTGCTACTTGGCGGCGTGGCGGGCAGCTGCCGAGTCTGAGGCGCCCGAAGCGCGAGGACTCAGCCGCTTTTACGAGCCCGATGGCTTCAACGCTGAATGGGATACGCCAGTGCTGCGCCAAATGATCGGCGGCGTGTGCTTGAACCCGCCGCAAGTGCTGCGCGAGCGGCTTCAGGCGGGCTAAGCTTGCCGAGCGGCTTCAGCGCGCAGCTTAGAATCAGCCAGCAAGCCCTGTATGGCGCGCCCTAGTTTCTCTGAGCTGTGCCGCCACGGGCGCTGCGGATCGATCAGGTCAGCCTCAACGACCTGATAGCGCCTGCGCAGGGCGTGATCGGGCGGCAGCGGCGCGACGTAATGCGTGTTCGCGCCAGCGTTGCGCTCAGGATAGGCGTTATTCGCCAAGATCACCTCAAAAACGCCCTTGCCGATGTGCCGCTCCAGCGCCAAGACGTGATCCGCCACGCCGAAGCCCTCTGTCTCGCCCTTTTGCGTTGCGATGTTGCAGACATAGACCACCAAGCCCTTGCTGGCGCGCACCGCCTCCACAATGCCATCGACCAGAAGGGTCGGCAGGATGCTGGTGAAGAGGCTGCCCGGTCCGATCACGATCAGCTCGGCGTTCAAGATGGCGCGAATCGAGTCGGGATAGGCGCGGGCGCGCTCCGGCAGCAGAAAGACGCGCTCAATCGTCCCGCCCGCCTTCGGAATCTGCGACTCGCCGATCACGCGCTTGAGCTGGCGCTCCGCGGTGCGCACCTCGGCGCCCAGCTGCACATCCTGTACGGTGGCGGGCAAGACGCGCCCGCGAATCGCCAAAACTTTGCTCGCCTCGATCACAGCCCGATCCATGCTGCCCGTGATATCCGCCAACGCCGTCAAGAACAAATTGCCGAAGCTATGCCCCTGCAAGCCGCCATTGGTGAAGCGATATTGAAAGAGCTGCGTCATGAGCGACTCGTCGTCCGCCAACGCCGCGATGTTCTGCCGCAGATCGCCCGGCGCCAGCACCCCGAACTCCTCGCGCAGGATGCCCGTGCTGCCACCATCGTCGGCGACGGTCACGATGGCGGTGATGTTATTGGTCTGCTCTTTGAAGGCGCGCAGCACCGCAGGCAAGCCCGATCCGCCGCCCAGCGCCACTAGTCGCAGTCCGTTGGCTCGCTGGGCGTGATGGGTCATCAGATCGATGAAGTGTTCGCGCCGCCCGCGCAACAAGGGCGTCAGAATCAGCTGGCTGAGGCGCACCAAGCCAACATAAAGCGCCAAGCCTCCCGCCGCGCCGAAGAGCGCGCTGAGCAAGAGCAGCCACACAGCGCCGAGCGCGAACAGATCGGCAATCGAGGGGATGCCCAAGCTCAGCAGCAGGGCAAGGGCGAGGCTGAGCGCGAAAAGACCGAGGACGAACACGATGAACCAGCGCTTGATGCCGATGCCCGGCATCAGCAGCTTGCCCCAACGCTTGGGGAAGTGTATCTTGGGCGCGATTTGATCAGCCATGCGCGTAGCTTAGCACGCGCCATAGCGCCGCGTCAAGGCGCTTACAGCGCAGACCGCTCAAGGCTAGAGTTCCGCATCGTTTTCGGTTACAATTCAAAGGATGAACATCCGTTTTAGAATGCCGAGAAAATGCCGCCATGTCTGAGACGCGCCCGCGTTTGGTGATCGTGGATGGACACGCTGTGGCACATCGCAGCTATCACAGCGGGCAGCGCGGACTGATGACCTCGCGCGGCGAGCCGACTAACGCCACCTTCGGTTTCGCGCGCGCCCTGCTGGATATCCTGCGCGCCGATCCGCCGCCGCAGTACCTCGCTGTCGCCTTCGATCAAGGGCTGAGCGGGCGCGAGGCGGCTCTGCCCACCTACAAAAGTCAGCGCCCTGAGATGGAAGCCTCGCTCGCCGCTCAACTTGGGCGCATCCGAGAGCTGGTCGAGGCGTTCAACATCCCGATTTTGGAGCGCGAGGGCTGCGAGGCGGACGACGTGATCGGCACGGTGGCGCGCCAAGCTAACGCGCAAGGCGTCGCTGTGCATATCGTCACCGGCGATCAGGACTTGTTCCAGCTGGTCAACGATCTGACCACGTTGGAGCTGCCCGAACAGGGCGGCGGCAGCACCCGCTACGACGCCGATGCCGTCTATGCCAAGCTGGGCGTGCGCCCTGAGCAAGTGCCTGATTACAAGGGCTTGGTCGGCGATAGCTCGGACAACATCCCCGGCGTCAAGGGCATTGGAGCGAAGACCGCCGCGCCGCTGCTGCAAACTTATGGCTCGCTAGAGGGCATCTACGCCAATCTGGAGGCGATTCCTGAGAAAATTCGCGCCAAGCTGATCGAGGGGCGCCAGAGCGCCTTCCTCAGCCGTCAACTCGCCACCATTCAGACCGATCTGCCCATCGCGCTGGACCTAGCGCGCTGCGTGGCGCAAGATTATGACTATGAGCGCGTCTTGGCGCTCTTCCGCGAGCTGGAGTTCAAGTCGCTCATCCGCCGCTTGCAACCGCTCGCCCCACCCAAGCGGGAGGAGGAGCAGTTGGCGCTTTTCGGCGAGACGCCTGAGCCGCCCAAGCCCGCCGCCGAGCCTGAAGACGATCCGAGCCTCGTGCCTGCCGAGTCGACCTTCAAATTGCACCTCGTCGATACGCCTGAGGCGCTCGAAGCGCTCGTGGAGCGCCTCAAAACGGCGACGTGGCTCGCCTTCGATACCGAGACCAGCAGCTCGGATGCCAACACAGCCTCTCTGGTCGGCATCTCGCTCGCCCTGAACGCCGACGAGGGCTACTACCTCCCCGTCGGACACGCTCCTGAAGCCGCCGAGCGCCAATTGCCGCTTGAGCGCGTCCTCGCCGCCCTCAAGCCCGCCCTGAGCGACCCGCACATCGCTAAAGCGGCGCATAACGCCCCCTTCGATCTGAACGTGCTGCGGCGCTACGGCGTGGAGGTGCAGCCGCTCAGCTACGATACCCAATTGGCGGAGACCCTCCTGCAGCCTGAGCGCCGCCACGGGCTGAAGGACTCGGCGCGCATCCGCTTCGGCGTGCGCATGACGCGCATCGAGGCGCTGATCGGCAAGGGCAAGGCGCAGATCACGATGGATCGCGTGCCTGTGAGATTAGCCGCGCCCTACGCCGCCGCCGACGCCGTCTTCACCTTCCGCCTGATCGAGCCGACGCGCCGCGATCTGCAGGCGGCAAACCTGTGGGCGCTCTACGAACGCATCGAGCTGCCGCTCGCCCCGATCATCGCCGAGATGAATGCGCACGGCGCCCTCGTCGACCTGCCCTACCTCGAGGCGCTGGGCGTCGAGTTCACCGAGCGCCTCGCCGAGATCGAGCGGCGCATTCACGAGTCGGCGGGGATGCCTTTCAACGTCGGTAGCCTCAAGCAGCTCAACGACGTCCTGTTCGGCAGGCTCAAGCTGCCCACTAAAGGCTTGCGCAAGTCGCAGCACGGCTACTCGCTCGATGCCGACGCCCTTGAGGCGCTGCGCGATCAGCACCCGATTGTGCCGCTCTTGGCGGAGTGGCGCGCCCTAGAGAAGCTCCATAGCACCTACGTGGTCGCTCTGGCTCGTCAAGCCGATGCCAACGGGCGCGTGCATACGACGTACCGTCAGCTGGGCGCGGTCACGGGCAGGCTGAGCAGCGAGAATCCGAACTTGCAGAACATCCCGATCCGCACGGAGGAAGGGCGGCGCGTGCGGCGCGCCTTCATCGCCCCTGCAGGCTATCAGCTGCTCAGCACGGATTACAGCCAGATCGAGCTGCGCATTTTGGCGCACTACAGCGGCGATGAGGCGCTTCAGCAAGCCTTCCACGATAATCTGGACATCCATCGCGCCACGGCGGCGCTGGTCAGCAACGTGCCGTACGATCAAGTCAGCAAAGAGCAGCGCTACTTCGCCAAGCGCGTCAATTTCGGCTTGCTCTACGGCATGGGCGCGCAACGCCTCGCCCGCGAGAGCGAACTCAACCGCGCCGAGGCGGAGCAGTTCATCCAGAACTACTTCGCGCGGCTGCCGGGCGTGCGCCGCTACCTCGATGAATCGAAGGCGCGCGCCAAAGCGCAGGGCTACCTTGAGACGCTGCTGGGCAGGCGGCGCGACTTCAGCGCGCTGCAAAACGAGCGAGTCTCCGGCGCGGAACGGGCGCGCATCGAGCGCGAGGCGATCAACATGCCCATTCAAGGCACGGCGGCGGACATCATGAAATTAGCGACCGTCAACTTGCATCGGGCGCTGCGCGAGGGCGGCTTTCGAGCGCGCTTGATCTTACAAGTCCACGATGAGCTGGTGTTAGAGGCGCCTGAGGACGAGTTGGCGCGCCTCGTGCCGCTGGTGCGCACGATCATGGAGGGCGCTTACGCGCTGAGCGTGCCGTTGCGCGCCGAAGTCAACATCGGCGCGAACTGGGCGGAGATGGAGGCGGCTGATGACTGGCTTGCCCGTCACTAGGCGCGCGGCGGCGCTGTGCGGCGCGCTGATCGCCGCCCTGCTGCTCAGCGCTTGCGACCCCGAGCTGATGTTCACGCCCGTCCCGCCGACCGAGACCATCTTCATCCTGCCCGCCAGCCCGACCATCGATCCGCGCCCGCCGACGCTGCCCGATAGCGAGGCGGATGATCGCTTGGCGACGCAAGTGGCGGCTTTCTTGCCGCGCGTGCCGACTCTCTTGCCGAATTCGGGCGTGACAGTGACGCCCTTGCCGCCGCCGACCGAAGTCTTCATCGCGCTGCAGTTCGTGATGCCCGATGGCGCTCTGCTGGAGGGCTTCCTCTTCAGCGCGCCGCGCCGTCCCGCCCCGACCGTCCTGCTGCTGCACGACTCGGACGGGACGAAGGAGGTTTGGCGCGACTTCGCGCGAGGATGGCAGGTCGGCGGCTTGAACGTCCTTGCCCTCGATCTGCGCGGCTACGGCATGTCGGGCGGCGTCCGCGATTGGGCGCGCACCGCGCAGGACGTGGTCAATGTGCTGGAGCGGCTGCGCAGTCTGCCTAGCCTCGATCCGAGTCGGCTGTACGTCCTAGGCGTCGGGGCGGGCGCCAACGCCGCCCTAGACGGCTGCGCCGCCGCCTCGCTGTGCCGCGCCGCCGTCCTGATCAGCCCGTTGCCCGCCCTAGAGGGCGTACCGCTTGAGGCAGCGCTGGATGCCTACGGAGATCGCCCGCTACTGCTTGCCTACGGGCGCGAGGACGCGCTCAGTGCGGCGGCGGCTGAGGCGCTGGCAGCGAACTCGCGCGGCGAGCGGCGCATCTTGCCCTATGAGGGCGGGGCGCGTGGTATTATCTTACTAGAGCGTGAGCCGAACTTGGTTGAGATCGTTGCGCGCTGGCTGTTGGAGTAGCCGCGCGAGGAAAGAGACAGATCGTCGTGCCGAAACTGGTCACTGTTGCACAGATGCAAGCTATCGAGGCGGCTGCCGACGCAATGGGCGTTTCGTATGCGCAGATGATGGCGCGCGCCGGGCGCGCCACCGCCGATCTCGCCCGCCAACTCTTGCCGCCCGACTCGGCGGGGCGTGTGTTGGTCTTGGTGGGACACGGCAACAACGGCGGCGATGGCTTGGTGGCAGCCCGTCACTTGGCGGAGCAGGGCATGAGCGTGACGGGCTACCTCGCCCGCGAGCGCGCAGATAGCCTCGTCGAGGCAGCCCGCGCAGGCGGCGTCACCATTTTGAGCGATGCGCCTGAGGCGCTGCGCCAACGCGTCCTCGAAGCCGATCTGATCGTGGATGCGCTGCTCGGCACGGGCGCTAAGCCGCCCGTGCGCGGCGGCGCGCGCGAGGTCTTGTTGACGGTGCGCCGCGCCCTTGAGGAGCGCGCTATGCCGACTGATCAGCCCACCAGCTACAACTTGAGCGCCCTGCCAGAGCCAGTCTTGCCCAACCGACCGCGCATCCTCGCTGTGGATATGCCCTCAGGCGTAGACGCCGATAGCGGCGCGGTCGACTCGGAGTGCGCCTTGCGCGCCGACGCCACCATCACCTTCGAGGCGGTCAAAGTCGGCTTGCTGACCGCCTCAGCGGCTGAGTACGTCGGCGCGCTGCACGTGGCGCCGCTCGATTTGCCGCCCGACCTGCCCGAAGTGCAATCCGTGCGCCACTTCGTCATCGACTCGGCGCGCGTCGCCGCGCTGTTGCCGCGCCGCCCGCCAGATGCCAACAAAGGCACCTTCGGCAAGGCGCTGATCGTGGGCGGCTCAGAGCGCTACATCGGCGCGGCGGGCTTGGCGGCGCAGGCGGCATATCGAATCGGGGCGGGCCTGGTGACCGTCGCCGCGCCCAAGCCCGTGATCGCCGCCTTAGCTTCGGCGCTGCCTGAAGTGACGTGGCTGCCCTTGCCCAACGGCGGCGAGGAGGGCGAGAAAACCCTCACCGACGCCGCCATCAGCCTCGCCCTGACCGAAGTGCCAGACTACAGCGCGCTGTTGATCGGGGTCGGCATGGGGCGCGCCCTGAACGCCTTCACCCTGATCGAGACCGTGCTGATGCAAGCGGAAGGGCAGTTGCCGCCGCTCGTCATCGATGCCGACGGCTTGAACATGCTCGCCACGATGGACGAGTGGTGGGCGAAAATCCCGCCGAACACGATCTTGACGCCGCATCCAGGCGAGATGGCGCGCCTCGCTAAGCTGCGCCCTGAAAACGGACTCACGCCCGTGCAGCAAGTCCAAGCGGATCGGCTGCGCCTTGCCGCCGAGAAAGCCGCCCAGTGGCGCTGCATCGTGGTGCTGAAAGGCGCCTTCACGGTCATCGCCACGCCACAGGGCGAGGTTGCCATCTTGCCCTTTGCCGAGCCCGCTCTAGCCCGCGCAGGCACCGGCGATGTGTTGGCGGGCATGATCGTCGGCTTGCTGGCACAGGGATTGCCACCCTTTGAGGCGGCGCTCAGCGCGGCGTACTTGCACGCCCTGAGCGGCAGGCTCGCCGCCATCCCGACGCGCAGCAGCGCCCTCGCCCAAGATGTGATCGCGCAACTGCCCAAAGTCATCGCGGCGCTAGAGCGTAGCCGCCTTGCGCGCTAGAAGTCCCGCCCATTCATCGGCAGCCTAGTTGTGAGAGCCTATCGTGAGCCAAGTTGATCTGTTTGAGGGTCTGAATGAGCAGCAAGTCGCGGCGATCACAGCGCCGCCCGCCCCCACGCTCGTGATCGCCGGACCGGGCAGCGGCAAGACCGCCGTCCTGACGCGCCGCGTCGCCTATTTGATCAGTCGGCTGGGCGTGCCGCCGCACCAGATCATGGCGGTCACCTTCACCAACAAAGCCGCCAACGAGATGCGCGAGCGAATCGAGCAGCTGGTCGGCTCGGCGCAGGTGAAGCAGATGTGGGTGGGCACGTTTCACGCCATTTGCGCCCGCATCCTGCGCGAAAGCGGACGCCCGCTCGGCATAGACCCCGAATTCGTGGTGTTCGATGAGGACGACCAGCTCAGCGTGGTCAAAGAGGTGCTGAAGCTGCTAGACATCGACGAAAAACGCTTCGCGCCGCGCTCCATACTGAACTTCATCAGCCGCGCGAAGGAAAAACTGGTACCGCCTCACCTCTATACTCCGGTGGACTACTTCACGCAGATCGTGGGCAGGGTGTACCCGCACTATCAGGAGCGACTGGAGGCGTGCCACGCGCTGGACTTCGACGACCTGCTGATGAAGACGGTGCAGCTGTTCGAACAACATCCCGACGTGCTGGAGCGTTACCAGAAGCGTTTCCTGCACGTACTGGTAGACGAGTTTCAGGACGTGAATCAGGCGCAGTACCGCATCGTGAAGCACCTCAGCGCGATGCACCGCAACCTGTGTGTGGTGGGTGATGACGACCAGTCCATCTATTCGTGGCGCGGAGCGGACGTGAGCATCATCCTTTCCTTCGAGCGCGACTTCCCCGACGCGCATGTGGTGAAGCTAGAGCAGAACTATCGCTCCACCCAACCCATTCTGGACGCGGCGTTCCATGTGGTGGAAAAAAACCTCCGCCGTGCGCCCAAGCGGTTGTGGTCGGAAAGGCGCGATGGATTGCCCATCACCGTCACCGAAGTGCAACACGAGCGCGAGGAGGCAATGGTGGTGGCGCAGCACATCGCGCTCAGCGTGCAGCAGCTGGGGCGCAGGTACGGCGACTTCGTGGTGCTCTACCGCACCAACGCGCAGTCGCGTACCTTTGAAGAGGTCTTCCTGAACTACCGCATCCCGTACCAGATTGTGGGCGGTGTGCGCTTCTACCAGCGCAAAGAGGTCAAAGATGTGCTGGCTTACCTGCGCGTTATCCAGTCACCGAGCGACGATGTGAGCCTTCTGCGTATCATCAACGTGCCCACACGCGGCATCGGACTGCAAACGGTGGATGTCATCCGCCAGCTGGCAGCGGAACAGGGCATCAGCGTGTGGGAAGCGATAGAGCATCCCGACCTCTCCAATCGCTTGACCCTGCGTGCGCATAGCGCGGTTGCCCAGTTCCGCGAGCTGATCACGCAATTGCGTGCCCTGCGTGAGAAGAGCTCGGTGACCGACCTGCTGGAGGAGGTGCTGAAGCGTACCGACTACCTGCAACGGCTGGGCGACCTGCGCGACCCTGAGGTACAATCACGGGTGGAGAACGTCCGCGAACTGCTCACCGCTACCCAGCAGTTTGATGCCAGCCCCGAAGCCGAACGCGGTCTGGCGGGATTTCTGGAAAGCGTGGCTCTGGTGGCGGACGTGGACTCGCTGCAGGAGAGCAGTGACCGCGTGACGTTGATGACGGTTCACGCCGCGAAAGGGCTGGAGTTCCCGATAGTCTTTCTGGTCGGTATGGAAGAGGGGCTGTTCCCGCACATCCGCGCTATCAACGATGACCCTAACGTGGAGGAGGAACGCCGGTTGTGCTATGTGGCGATGACTCGCGCGAAGGAGCGTGTGCATATCACCCACGCCCGCCTGCGTAGCGTGTTCGGTACGACCAGCGGCATGTTCGAGTCACGCTTCCTGCACGACATCCCGGAAGGGTTAAAGCTGACCTGGAGCCCCACCGAGCTGGCTCATCCGTTGCCTGCGACTCCGCCGGCGCGACAGGTTACGCCCAAAGCGCAAGATACTTACCGTGTGGGGCAGAGGGTGCGCCATCACAAGTTCGGCGAGGGGGTTATCATGAAGTGCGAGCCGCAAACGGATGACCACTTGCTCACGGTGGTGTTCCCGAACGCGGGCATCAAGCAGCTGCTGGCATCCATCGCCAAATTAGAGAAACTGTCGTAGGGAGTCAAGCCGTCTATGCGTTTAGGGATATTCAAGGGAATCTTGCAGAAGGTAGACACGCTGCTCACCGGACGTGGGCGCGTGGACGAAGATCTCTTCGAGGAGCTGGAAGAGGTGCTGCTCACCGCCGACATCAACGTGCATACCACCATGCAGGTGCTGGACGATTTGCGTCGTGCGGTGCGCGAGCAAAGACTGAAAGAGCCTTCCGAGGTGAAGGCGGTGCTGAGGGAAAGCCTGCTTGCTTCCCTGCAATCAGGCGGAGATGCGAATCTCAGGGTCTCCCCGGAGCCGCCGACGGTATACCTGTTCGTGGGCGTCAACGGCGTGGGAAAGACCACGTCCATTGCCAAGCTGGCTTACCGTCTGCGCCAGCAGGGCAAAAGCGTAATCCTCGCCGCAGGGGATACCTTCCGTGCCGCCGCAATTGACCAGCTGGAGGTGTGGGCGCAGCGCGTTGGCGCCTCGCTTATCAAGCATCGCGAGGGGGCTGACCCTTCCGCTGTGATTTTCGACGCCATCGCCGCCGCACGCAACCGAGGGGTGGATTATGTGTTGGCGGACACTGCAGGCAGATTGCACACCCGCTCGAACCTCATGGAGGAGCTCAAGAAGGTGTATCGCGTGACCGAACGCGCGCTGGGGCGCCCGCCGGACGAGGTGCTGCTGGTGCTGGATGCCACCACCGGACAAAACGCCATCCGCCAGGCGCAGGAGTTCGTGCAGGCAGTGAACGTCACGGGCATCCTGCTGGCGAAGCTGGACGGCACGGCGCGTGGCGGAGCGGTCATTACCATCCATGATGAACTCAAAGTGCCCATCAAGCTGGTAGGGGTAGGAGAGAAGCCGGAAGACATCGAGGATTTTGACGCAGAGCAATTCGTTGCCGCATTGTTGGGAAGTGAATGACAAATCCGTTACACAACTGGACGAAAAATCAAAAACAGGTAGTTATGACGTTTTCTCGCTGCTGCGACGGGTTTTATAATGGGGGCAGAACATCCCAAAAAAGCACGCGCGATAATGAAAAAACTGAGAGACCTGATTCAATCACCCCCGATATGGGTGAACCCACAGCACCCGGTGAAGATGGCTGTGGCGTTAATGCAAAGTCTTCATGTGGATGTGCTGCCTGTGCGAGATGGCGACCAGGTGGTAGGCATGGTCACCGCAAGGCAGGTGCTTACTGTCGCTGAGGAGGTACCTATCTCGCAGGTGATGACTACCGATGCTTTGCTGCTGGACGGGGAGATGCCCATTCGGGAAGCGGCGGCAAAGATGGCGGAAAAAGGTGCAGAGGTTGCCTTCGTCATCAACGACACGCTGGCAGGCATGGTACGGGCGATCGACCTCATTCCGGAGGTGTCCCGCTCGTACGACCCATTGACCAAGCTACCCTGGCAGGACGCCCTGCGCGAGTGGAGTATCGACAAACTGCGCACCGGACACGAAATCTCTATCCTCTTCTTCGATATCGACCGCTTCGGGCAGTTTAATAAGCAGTATGACCACGTGACCGGCGACCGCGTGTTGGAGATGGTGGCGCGTACGATAGAGCGTGAGCTGGACCCTGACCTGACCATTCTCTGCCGCTACGGTGGTGACGAGTTTGCCGTTGCCACCCTGTATATGAGTGGTGAAGCACAGCAGCTTGCTGCCCGTATCGCCCACCGTGTGGAAGAGATACAGCTGCCCCGCGTGCGCGAGACCATCTCGGTATCCTATGGCGTCTTTGGCGGAAGACGCACTCGCGAACGCGAGATAGTACACTACGCCGCAACGGTGGACAACCTCATCGTCCGCGCCAGCCGAATGTGCCTGCAGATGAAACAGCGCAAGGGCACTCTGGCAATGCTGCAACTGCCTTTGCCTGGCGTGGAACCTGAGGAGCATACCGAACCGCGTCTGCAGGTAACGGGTATCAGCTTCATCACGCAGGGCAAGGAGGCGGAAGCGGGCGTGGAGCTGGCAATCGGCGGACTACGCATCGTGAAGCAAGTGCGAGGCGATGCCAAAAAGCCTCCCGAAGAGCTTATGGTGCAGGCAGCGCGCGATGCGCTGACCGAGCTCGTGCCCGGCATAGGTACCGTACAGATGCATCACGTCTCCAGAGTCACGATGGACCTGCACGAAACGAATGAAAAGATGGACGGTGTGATGGTAGTGGTGGAACTGCAAACCGCTTCAGGCAATCAGCTGTTGTCCGGGTTCGCTCCTATTCGCGACAACGTACACCGAGCGGCGGTCAATGCGTTGCTCCATGCGCTTAATCGCCCTGTGGCGAAGTGGCTCTCTCAATCGCAGTTAAGCTCCCCCAACTAACACAAGCCAGTGCGGTCAAGGCGGCTGCGAAACAGAGCACCAGCATCCCCGCGCTGAAACCGGTCGCCCAGGTTGCACCCGCAACTCCTCCCAGAAACGCGCCTGCTGCCAGCCATCCTTCCTGCGACCACGAAGGCGTTGTCCGTCTGACACCGACAAACGTGCTGAGCAACGCTAACGGCAACATCAGCCACAGCGAGAGCCAGAGCGCACCGTGCGGCGCCACCCCTGCGAACACCAGCGCAGGAACCAGCACATAGCCCCCACCAAGCCCCGTCATCCCGCCAAGCACGCCTGCCAACAATCCGGCGGGTATCACCGTTCGCCATGCCTCCTGTGATGGCGGCACCAGACGCGCACCCGCCGCGCGGAACACGCCATCGGAGAGCGTGGGGTAAGCCTGCCACCCCATACCCGCTCCGACCACTATCAGCAGCAGCAGAAGGTACACCTGCAATGTTATCCTCCAGCGACGGGGAAATACCGCATTGCCCACCAGACCCGCGAAGATGTACGCTCCCCACAGGAAGAGCACCAGCGAGTGGAGAGCAAAATGCTGAGCAAATACCGTCAATGCACCCACGCAGGCACACAGGGTTACCAACCAGCCTGCCACCGTTGCCCTTGCTGCCGAAAAGCCGAGCAACGCGGTGCTGACCGGCAGAAACACTACCAGCACGCCCAGGCTGGTGAGCCCATACAGCGCACCGAACGCCCAGCCTAATACCAGCAGCACCAGCCCACGCAGCGTGAGGAACAACCAGTCAGAACGTGGCTGAGACAAAGAAACACCTCCCCCTTTGCGCAGGCTAAAGCCTGCGGCTACAGTGATTACTCACCTCTGCCTCCCCCACACCTCAATACGCGCAAAGGGGTACAGCATATCATGCGGCACGTCGCGCTTGCCGAAGCTCAAACCGCCCACGCGAAACGTCGTATCGAACTGTGCAACACGGTGGAAGGAACGGTTCAGCTCATCCAAAAACGCCATCGCCGGCGCATGGTGTACCCGTACCGCGTCGTCCACCTCGAACTGGCTAAGTATCACCACCTGCGCCTGTTGCAGTACACTCGTATCCCATTCCTCGCGCGGCACCAGCAGACGATATTTCTCCACCTCAAGAGCGCGCTCCGCCCGGCGCGACGGCTGCAACTCGCCCCAGTATGGGCTAAGCGGAGGGGTATAAAACCAGGGGATACTCGCGAAAGCGATGCGTGTACCCGGCGGTATCTCCTTGCGTATCCATTCCAGCGCGCGCAGGCGTGGGTCGGGTTGTAGCAGTGTCATCGTTACTGCCGTGCCCCAGAGTAGCGTGTAGATGGCAACCCCTCCCGCCACCGCTGCAACCACCGTCCTGCCCACTTGCTGGGTGTTTCGCCAGGCTTCCGCGACCAGCCACGCGGTCAGCACCATCAGCGGGGGCAGGATGGGCAACAGATACCGCGCAAACCGCACCGCAAACGAGCCGAGAAACAGGTAGTAAACCACCACGAAAACCCACAGCACGAGCACCGGTGGGCGGCGCGACAGAGGGGCAATCAACACACTGAGCGTTGCCAGCAGCAACAGCGGCAACCCCAGACCAAAACGCAGGTTCGTCCAGTAGTGGTAAACCCAGCCCAGTCCGGTGTTCACGAACACCAGTCCATGTCCTTCACGCACATGCTTTGCCTCATACCCAAAGTCACGCCAGAACTCCTGCGGGTTCATCCAGACGCCCGGGCAGAAGAACAGGAAAGCTACACCGCTCATCCCCACCACAAGCAGCGCTTTCCCCAACCACGCCTCGCCATGCTCCTTACCGCGTAACCATAGGGCGAGCAGGGGAGCGACAAGCACCAGCGCGGCGTTGTAGCGCGTGGCAGAGGCGAGCCCAACCAGCACTCCTGCCGTGATCAACGCGCGCCTTCTACCGGTCTCGTGCAGATTCAGCGCGGCAAGTAACGCGCCAGTAGTGAACAGGGTGGCAGTAGCGTCGGTGGTGAGGAAGTGGCAATGCAAAGTATGCAGGGGCACTATCGCCAGCAGAGACGCAGCGACCATCGCACAGCGATATCCGCACACTCGCTTGCCCATCTCCCACACGAGCCAGCAGGTTACCACCCCGGCAAGAACCGACAGCCACCGCCCAGTAAGGTATAACCCGGCAAACGCCTCGTGCTGCGCGATGTCGCTGGGCAACGTCACCCATCCGTAGGCGGAGCCGGCGAGGATAGCGAGGTGCAGAAGGTACAGGTACACCGTCCCGTAGTTGTAGAAATGCGGGTCAATCTGCCCGTGCGGGAGGTCCAGTCCCAGCGTATAACCCAGTATCACCCACTCGTCGGGATGAAAGGAGAAGTAGTGTGAAGGGTCAGGTATCCCCCATCGAATACCTACCGCGCGAAGCAGAAAAGCCATCCCCAGAATCCCAACCAGCGCCAGTTTGAAGGGGCGCTCAGGCATACCGTTCATGAGCGGAAAGGCTCGCCTGTCTGGACGTTTCAGCGCGGACGATAGCCTGAAATGCTTTCAAAACCCGCGGGTCGTACCGGGTTCCTTTCCCCGCCTCCATCTGCTCTGCCGCCTGCCGGCGCAAGGAAGCGTTATCCAGGTCTCTCCCACGCAGCGCGTCCGCGTAATCACCCACCACATGCAGGATTCGCGACGCCAGGGGGATTTCCTCTCCCTGCAACCCGTCGGGATAGCCGCTGCCGTCCCAGTTCTCATGGTGGTGGCGAATGAAGGCTGCCAGTTGCGCCAGCGAGGGAATCTGCTCGACCATCCTCTGGCTCAACACGCTATGCAGTTTCAACACCTCTTCCTCGTCGTCAGTAAGGGGTTCGTCTTTGTTCAGGATGCGGTATGGGATGCTGACCTTACCGATTTCCTGCAATAGCGCGGCAAACTCGATGTCACGAACCGTTCGAACCGGCAGTCCAAGCCGCCAGGCAATTTGCGTTGCGTAGTACGCTCGCAAGCGTGCACTGCCGGTGGTACCGTGCTCCCGAATCTCCACCGCCCGCGCCAGCGCCTGCAGACCCTGCCGGTAGTCACGGCGGATTTGCCCGGGCAGCCACAGCAGGGCGTAGTAGCACAGAAAGGCGACGCTACCCATGACGACGATATAGACGAAAGTGGTAAAGCTCATGCT
>CALKXH010000045.1 GCA_938005675.1 uncultured Anaerolineae bacterium | reverse complement strand
CGTCGGCTTCGACGGCGTAGCTGCCCTCAGGCACGTTGTAGTGGAAGGGATCGTAGCCCCAATTGAAGCCGTCCTGATCGCGCGTCTCATAGATGATCGCCTGCTGGCGGTCGGAGTCGGGCGGGAAGACGGCGAGCTCGTTGAAGTCGGGGTTGACCTGCTTGCTGCGATCTTCCTCGATGGTGGCGATATCGAAGAAGGGCAGGAGGTGGACGTGCGTCAAGCCCGCCTCTTGCAGCGCCTTCAGGTGCCTCATGCCGTTTGTCTCAGGGTTGGTGAAGGCGAGGTACGTGCCGCGCAACGCCTCTGGGACGCTTTGATCGATGATGCTGAAGTCGCGGATGTGCAGCTCGTAGACCACGATATCCTCAGGGGCGGCGAGCGGCGGCTTCTGCAGAGTCTGCCAGCCATTGGGCATCAGGGCGGGATCGTAGATATCGACGATCTGGCTGCGCTGGCTGTTGAGCGAGAGGCTGACCGAGTACGGATCGGTCACGAGGTTGCGCTCGATGCGGCGCGTGCTGGGCACGTAGACCTCGACCTCGTACAGGTAGAACTTGTTGAGCCAATCGCCCTCGCCCAAGTACGTCCAGACGCCTTGCGCGGCGTCGTATTCCATCGGATAGGTCGTGCTGGTCGTCTCGGGGTTGCTATCCTCAAAAATGTGCAGGGTGACCGAACGCGCCGTCGGCGCCCAGAGGGCGAAGAACGGCAAGCCGCTATCGGGCACGCTCACGCCCAGCACGCCGCCGTAAGTGTACAGATCGTCCAAGACGCCGGGAATCTGCACGCCGGTGGCATCCAAGAGTGCGCCCTCCGCATCGGTGACCGAGAGCGCAATTTGCCCCTTGAGAATCTGCGGGACTCGCTCGCGTAGTTCGGGCGGCAGCTGCAACGAGTAGCTGTTATTGAGGTGCGGGAACTTGCGCGTGACCGCCGAATCGACGCCGATGACGTATTTCAGCTCGACCGACTCGCCGCCGATCACCCGATTCTCCTCCAAGCGGATGCCGCCCTCAGGCGCGTAGTGCAGGCGGAAGACGCTGCGGCGCGGATCGGGCGTCTTGGCGTTCCAGACGAACAGATCGCGCAGCACCCAGTGCGCCCGCGCCGTGTTCAGATCGCCTTTGGGCGCGCCCGCCACCTCGATGCTCATGACTTTGGTCTCCGAGTCCCAGATGAAGGCGATCTCTTTGCCGATGGAGGTGAAACCGATGTTGGCGCCATCGCGGGCGCCGCGCGCGCCGTAGTTGAGCGCCCAGCTCAGGTTCAGGGCGACCTTCGCCTCGTAGGCGCCTTCGGGGATGTCGCTGGTGACGTACATGTACTTGCCGTCGCCGTCGGGGTCTTGCAGCAGGGTGCGCAAGCAGCTGGGCATCCAGTCGTTCGGGCAGCCGATCTCGCTCTGGAAGCTGCCGGGCACGTTGGCGAGGATCGCATTGACGTTGTCGGCGATCCAGTTAGTTTGGCGGCTGTAGAAGAAAGTGACCTCGCGCGCTTCAGAGAGGCTCAGCTTGATGTTAGCGCCGTTGCGCTCCGCCTTGGCGCCGTAGTTTTCGTCCCAGCTGCCGTTGAGGGCGACTTTGTATTCGTACTCGCCCGCCTCCAGCTTGAAAGTGGCGATCCAGATATCGCCGATCGCGTCGTATTTCAGGGCAGTGGCGTCGCAATCAGGCTGCCAGTTGGCGGGGCAGCCGAGCTGAGTCTGAAAGGTGCCGGGCACGACGACTTTTTCAGGTTGCGCTTGCGCCTGCGCGCGCGGACTGGTCGGCAGGGCGCCGAGCGTCAGCGCGATCAGGCTGAAAACGAGGAAAAGACGACTTAAAACTTTAGGCATTGCATTTGCTCCACGCAAACGGGTATCTGCAACGCCTGATTGTCCACAGAGCGCGCAGATTTTCAACTGATTCGGCGCGCTCTGTGAAAAGTGTGCAGAACTAGTTGCTCTCGGTCGCCTCAGGGGTCGGCGCGGCTTCGGTTGCGAAAGGCGTGACGGTCGGGGGCGTGACGCGCGGGCGCAAGCCCAAGACGGCTCTGATCTCCAGCTCTTGATCGTCGCGCTTGATCGTCAACACGACGCTCTGTCCCGCCGTGCGGCTGGTGATGTACGCCCGCAGCTCAGCTGCGCTGCGGCGCGCCACGCCATCGGCGGCTACGATCACATCGCCCAGTTGCAAGCCGGCGCGCTCGGCGGGCGAGCCGCTGATGATCTCGATCACGCGGCTGCCGCAATCGGCGACGTCCTCAGCGGCGATACCCAGATAGGCGGGCGCGAACTCGGCGCGCGTATCGAAGGTCGGCGTGGCGGTCGGCGTGCCTTCGAGAGTCGCTTCGGCGGTCGGCTCTTCGGTCACCTCGATAATCGCGGCGTCGTCGGGCGGCGGGCAGGGCGGGAACTTGGTGGCTTGCCCTTCGGGCGTTGGGCTGGGCTGAGCTTGCGCGGCGAAGGGCGTCTGCAGGGCGACGCTGAGCAGCGCTACAATCAGCAACGCGGCGCACAGGCGCGAGGCGGTGCGTGTGAGCATCTCGTGATCTCCAGTCAAGCTTTGGATGGACGATACAGGCAGATTGTAGCACAGGCGCGCTAGGACGTTGAGTCAGCTCGGGGCGGCGTGTTCAACCTCCAGTGCTTGACAGGAACTCAGCCCGCGCTTACACTTTTCTCAAACAATACGCTTGAACGACTCCGAAGCGGCTTAGTAGGCGATTCGCGCTCTTCAGAGAGCTGCCGTCCGCTGCGAGGCAGTGAGCGCCCCGCCGAAGTCCACCGCCGATAGGTCGGCTGCCGAAAAGGCGCTCCGCGCGCCGCTAAGGCAGCCCGTGTGCGCCCGTTACAGCGCCCAATGAGATCGCAGCTCTTGCTGTGAAGTCAGGTGGCACCGCGAGTCCCTCTCGCCCTGATGCGCTGTTGTGCGCATTGACGGCGCGAGGGACTTTTTCGCATTCAGAAGTGAGGGAAAGATGCTCGATATCAACTTGATCCGTGAACAGCCTGAATTCGTCAAGGCGCGCCTTGCCACCCGCCACGACGAGACGCTCGCCGCCCGCGTGGATGCCATCCTTGAGCTGGATCAGCGCCGCCGCGCCCTGCTGGTGCAAGGCGAGAGCCTCCAAGCCGAGCGCAACAAGATCAACAAGGCGCTCGGACGCATGAAAGGCAACCGTCACCTGAGCCTCGCCGCCCAAGCCTACGCCATCCAAGAGGCAGTCCGCGCCATCGAAGCTGAAGATTTCGCCCGCGCCGCCGAGCTGCTCGCCGATCCGCCCGCCGAAGTCCCCGATCCGAGCGCCCAACCCGATCTGGGCGCCCTGACCGACGCCCTGCGCGGCATCGGCGATAAGGTCGAGGCGCTCACCAAGCAAGCTGAGGCGGTCGAGGCGGAGATGCGCGATCACATGCTCTGGCTGCCCAACTTGCCCCACGACTCCGTGCCGCAGGGCGCCAGCAGCGAGGATAATCCCGTCGGCGAGCCAGTCGGCGCGCTGCCCACCTTCTCGTTCACGCCCAAGCCGCACTGGGAACTCGGCGCGGCGCTGGATGTGATCGACCTTGAGCGCGGCGCCAAGCTGAGCGGCTCGCGCTTTTACGTGCTGAAGGGCATGGGCGCTCGGCTGCAGCGCGCTCTGATCAACTTCTGCCTCGATCAGCACCTCGCCAACGGCTACACCGAGCTGTACTTGCCCTTCATCGTCAAGGAGGAGATGCTCTACGGCGCCGGGCAGTTCCCTAAGTTCCGCAACGAGATTTACACCGATCCTGACGCGGCGCTCTACCTGCTGCCGACCGCTGAGGTGGCGATCACCAACTTGCACCGCGATGAAATCCTGAACGCCGCCGATCTGCCGCTCTACTACGTGGCGAACACCCCTTGTTGGCGGCGCGAGGCGACCAGCGCCGGGCGCGATGTGCGCGGCATCAAGCGCGTGCATCAGTTCCAGAAGGTGGAGCTGTACAAGTTCACGACTCCGGAGCACAGCTACGCCGAACATGAGGCGATGCGCGCCGATGTGGAGCGCCTCTGCGCGCTGCTGGGCATCCCTTACCGCGTGGTGACGCTCTGCACGGGCGATCTCGGCTTCGGCATGGCAAAGACTTACGACATCGAGGTGTACGCCGCCGGCTGCGGCGAATGGCTAGAGGTCTCTTCAATCTCGAACGCGGAGGCTTTTCAGGCGCGCCGCGCCATGATCCGCTACCGTCCTGAGAGTGGCGGCAAAGTGGAGTACGTCCACACCCTGAACGGCTCAGGCTTGGCGATGCCGCGCGTGATCATCGCCATTCTGGAGAACTTTCAGCAGGCGGATGGCAGCGTGATCGTGCCGCAAGTCCTGCGCCCGTACATGGGCGGCTTGGAGGTCATCGCGCCGCGCTAAGCGAGAGCCGTGCGCCGCTGAGCGGTCTCTCGGCGGCGCAACCACGCCCGCAGACGCGGCATCGCCCGCATGTACAGCCAATAGAGCGGCGGCAGCGGCGCGAAATCCCACGCGCCGATGTACCACGTCAGCCTGCCGCCGAAATCGCGCTTGAACAGCCAGACGTTCCAGAGCGGATCGGACTCTTCAAACTGCGTCGGCGCGCCCCACATATCGTAGATAGCGAAGCCGCGCGCCTTCGCCCAGCGCATCGCCTCCCATTGGAGGGCGTCGGCGGGCATCAGCTTGCGCAGCTCGTTATCCGATGTGGAGGCGCCGTTGAAATATAGGCATTTCCGCCCGAAAGCCAGCAAGACGGCGTGCGCCGCCATCCGCCCCTCGATCTCGGCGATCAGGGCGTGCGCCAAGCCCTCCGCCATCAAGCTGCGCCACTCGTCAAGGTAGTAATCAGCGGGGCGGGTCAGGAAATTGTTGCGCTTGCCCGTCTCAAGGTAGAGCGCGACCATAGCGGGCAGGTCGGCGGGCGTGGCGGCGCGGATCGTCACGCCGTGACGGACGCCGTAACGCACTTTGCGGCGCTTGCTCTGAGTCATGGCGGCGAGCAGCTCCTCTTCGGAGCGAGTCAGGTCGATCAGCACGGTATTTTTAAACTGGACTTGCTCAGGCGAGAAGCGCCAGCCGCGCCGCTCCAACAGCGCGACCACCGCTGCCCCGTCGGGATCGTCGCGCCACGAGTCGGTGTTCGGCTCGCCCGTGTACTGCACCACGTCGGGATCGATCTTGAGCTGCAGGGCGAGTCGCCGCCGCGCGAGGCGCTCCAGATCGCTCAGCACCCGCTCCAGCAGGGCGAGGTTGCGGTAATCGAGCATCGGCGCTTTGGGCGCGTACAAAACGGGCAGCAGACCGAGTCGCCGCGTCAGGATCATGGCGGCGGCGCAGACTGTGCCGTTCGAGTCGCGCCAGATCAGCTTTTCGGGCTGCCAGCCGCCGTTGCGCCGTTTGAAGTCGCCCCAAGCTGCCGTCTGGAGGGGATGCGCGCACGGCAAGCGCCTGATCGCCTCATCCCACGCCGCGTTTGAGCCGTCGAAGCGCGCCAAAGTGTAGCCGCTCATGCTTTGTTCCTTGAGCGCCGCTGTATAGCCCATGTGTAGAGCGCATAGATGGCGCGCTTGTTGATCAAATCCCACGCGCCGACGCTGCGCCGCACCGCGCCGCCGAAGCCTCGCTTGAACTTGTAGACGCCCCACAGACCGTCTTCGCGCCTCTCGAATTCGGCTTCGAGCGTCGCTTCGTCGGCGTCGGGGATGCCCCACAGATCGTAGCGCTGCGCGCCGTGCGCCTTCGCCCAGCGGATCGCCTCCCATTGCAGGATGTAGGTCGGCATTCGGTTGCGCTCGGCATCGGAGGAGGCGCCGTAGAAGTAGTAGGCGTTCTCGCCACAGCGGAAGATCATGGCGCCCGCCAAATCGTGTCCATCGTGAGCGGCGATCAGCAAGACGACCTCGCCGCTGGGCGCGAAGGCATCGTAGGCGCTCTGATAGTACTCAGGCGGGTAGGCGCGGAAGCCATCGCGTTGTGCCGTGAGCTGCATCAACGCGCCGAAACGCAGCGCATCGGCGGAGTCGCCCTGCCGCACGACCACCGCTTTTTTCTGCCCAAGACGGCACTTGTAGCGCGTGGACTGATTCATGCGCTTGAGGATGTCTTCCTCCGTGCCGCTCAGGTCTAGCACGAGGGTGCGCGGTATCTGGACAGTTTGAGGCGAGGGGCGCAGATCGGCTTGAAGCAGGCGGTCGGGCAGGTCGGGGCGCGGGCGATACCAATCGCACGGCTCAAACTTGATGAAGGCGGCGCCGCAGGCTCGTAGCGCGCGCCACAAGAGCGCGTTCGCCGCTTCATCCTCGCTGAAGAGCGGCGCGGCGGGCGCGTAGGCGCGCCGCCCCAAACCGAGCGGCAAGCGGCGCAACAGAATCTGCGCGCCGGCAACGATCCTGCCCGCTGAGTCGGCGACGGCGATGCGGCGCGGCTGCCAGCCGAAGCGACTCTGATGGACGCCCCACGCCGAGAGCTGCAGAGCGTGTGCATCGGGGTGCGCCCGCACGAAAGTATCCCATTGATCGGCGGTCGGTGTGAGGAGAAGGTAAGGCATGGCGATGCATTATAGCACACCATGCCTCTCTGAACGGCAATGCTTGGATCAGGCGTCCTCAGATCAGGATTTGGAGGTCATCGCCTTCGACGCGCACCTCGAAGCGCTCGACGTCCTGCGTGGCGGGCATCGAGAGCGCCTTGCCCGTGCGGATATCGAAGCGCGCGCCATGGCGCGGACACTCGATTTCGAGGTCGTGCAGCTCGCCTTCGGCGAGCGGACCGTCATCGTGGGTGCAGACGTCCTCGATGGCGTAGTACGTCCCGCCCACGTTGAAGATGGCGATGTAGCGATCCTTGACCTCGACGACGATGCGCTCGCCTGAGGGGATATCAGCGGCTTTTGCCACTGTGACGTAATCGGGCATGATGCGATTTTCTCCGAAATTGCTCAGCTCTTCTGCGAATGCCTTGATCTTAGCCACGCGAGGGCGATCAAGCCAACGCTGGGCTAGTCGGCGGCGCCCTCTTGGCGCTTTTTGCGGCGCTCCATCAGCTTAGCGGCAATGCGACCCAGCTTTTGGTGATGCTTGATCAGCTTGAGTTGAGCTTCACGAGCGCGGGCGAGGGTCGGCTCAAGCTGATCGATGCCCCAGTAGCGCCACAGCGCATCGATGACCTGTGTGTAGTACTCAGCGGGTCCATAGTTCGCCTTCGCCGCCAAAAGCTCGGCGCGCTCTTGATAGTTGGGCATCCCGCTGCCGGGCATCTCGAACTTCATGATCACCTCTGCCAGCGGATAGACGTAGTTCGGCTCGACTTCGAGGTGATATTTGACGGCATCGCGGTAGAACGCCATGTGGAGCGTCTCATCTTTGGCGAGGCGGCGCAGGGCGCGGGCGAGGCGCGGGTCTTCGCCTTCGGCGATGTCGGCGACGCGCAAGTAGAAGGTCTGGGTGGCAAGTTCCTGAATGGCGGTGTAGGCGATGGCGCCGAAGTGGGAGTCGATGTTGGTCGCCCAGCCTTGCCGAATCACGCTCTTGCGCATGGCGGCGCGGCGTTTGGGATCGCCGTTGCCGCCTAAGAGCAGGTAGGTCTCTAGCAGCAGGGCGTGTTGGTCTTCCTCAGACGTCCAAGTGTGCAAGAAGTCGGTCATCACGCTGAGCGAGCCGCGAAACGCCGCGTGCAGGTGCGTGGTGAACCACGGCAGGTTCACTTCGGTCAGCAGGGCGGTCTCAACGGCGGTGTAGACGACGGGCGAGAGCTGCGGGATGCTCTCAGGGTTGGCTTTCAGCTCGTCTAAGGGGAGGTACTCGCTGTATGCCCAGTCGATGCGCTTGGCGCGCTCATGGTGCGCGTCGTACAGACTGCGCAACTTTGGCTCTAGGGAAGGGATGAGATGTGCAAGCGACATGTGTTCCACGTCCTCTCAACTGACTTGACAGATGCACGCTAGATCGTATGCCTTTTGCCCTTTTAAGCCTATAGCTATTCAAGCGTGCAGGTCTGCTGAAATAACCCCCGCAAAAGCTGTTCGTTGCCGTCCGCTTTAGGTAAAAAGACGTAGCTCGACGGCTAGATACTAACCTGAGCAGAGCAATTTTTCAGCTTTTTCTAATGGTATTTGCGAGCGCGCACTTGAGCTATCGGTACTTATCCAGCCAATAGAGGTTGCCCTCACCTTCAGCCAACCAGCCAAGAAAATTGTTTTTGAGGTATCGGACTTGCCACCACGTCAGCCCGTTGCCGCACTCTGGACCGCCAACCACCAAGAACGTCTCGCCCTCTTGAATGATATCGACGACTCGGTTTTGGTCGCCCGAGCGGCGCGGATACTTGTTCAGGTTGCTC
>CALKXH010000044.1 GCA_938005675.1 uncultured Anaerolineae bacterium | reverse complement strand
GAGCCGTGGGTGAAAGTGCTCAAGAATTGGCGGCAAGACGAGACGCTCTTGGCGCGGCTGGGCTACCGATTGCGCGCATGATGGATTCTCGTGGCATGGGCGAGCCGTTCTTCCTCGCTTTTCCGTTGCGCTGTCCGCCGCGCCTGACCGATCCATTCGATGCGCCGCGCCCCTACGCCAACGGCAAGCACGAGGGGGTTGACTTCGCTGCGCTGCTGCCGAATGGCTCAGCGGCGGTCGTTTTGGCGGCGCAGCGCGGCGTGGTGACGCGCGTCGGCTTTCAGCGCGATGGTTACGGCTTATTCGTGCGCATCCGCCACGACTGGGGCGACGCTCAGACCTTCGTGACGTGGTACGGGCATCTCAGCCGAGCGGACGTGCGCGAGGGGCAAGTCGTGGCGCTGGGCGAGCCAATCGGCGTGGCGGGCAGCAGCGGCTTTTCTTCGGGCGTGCATCTGCACCTGACTCTGCAGCACATCGGGCGGGGTTTGAGCGGCTACAGCGTCCGCGACGTGGTCGATCCGCTGATCTATCTGCGCCTGCCCTGAGCGGGGCGGCGTCTCGCGCTTGAGACGCCGCCCCTAGCTTCACTCCGCCAACATCTTGCGCAGCACGGCGGGCAGGATGCCCCCGTTGCGATAGTTGTCGATCTCGACTTGCGAGTCGAGGCGGGCGATGGCGCTGAAGGCGAACGACTCGCCGTTACGGCGCTCCACACGCACCGTGACCTCAGCGCGCGGCGCCATGCCGTCGTGAATGCCCTCGATGTGGTAGATTTCCTCGCCCGTCAAGCCGTAAGTCGCGGCGTTCTCGCCCGCCTTGAACTGCAACGGCAAGACGCCCATGCCCACCAAGTTGCCGCGATGGATGCGCTCGAAGCTCTCCGCCAGCACTGCCCGCACGCCCAAGAGCGCCGTGCCTTTGGCTGCCCAGTCGCGGCTGCTGCCCGTGCCGTACTCTTTGCCGGCGATCACGATCAGCGGCGTGCCATCTTGCTTGTAGCGCATGGCGGCGTCGTAGATGCTCATCTGCTCGCCCGTCGGCAGGTAGCGCGTGTAGCCGCCCTCCACGCCATCCAGCATCAGATTCTTGATGCGGATATTGGCGAAGGTGCCGCGCACCATGACGCGGTCGTTGCCGCGCCGCGTGCCGTACTGGTTGAAGTCTTCCTTGCGCACGCCCAGCGAGAGCAGATACTGCCCGGCGGGGCTGTTGACGGCGATGTTGCCAGCTGGCGAGATGTGATCGGTCGTGATCGAGTCGCCCAGCATGACCAAGACGCGCGCGTTGCGGATGTCGCTCAGCGGCGCTACCTCAACAGTGAAGTCTTCGAAGTAGGGCGGACGTTGAATGTAAGTGGACGCCTCCGACCAAGTGTAGAGCAGGTCGCCCTGAGTTGGGATGGCGTTCCAGTCCTCGTTCGCCGTCTCGATGCCGCTGTAGAGCCGCTGATAGACCTCCGGCTTGGTGGCGACGCGCATGTACTCTTCCAGCTCAGCCTGCGTGTACCAGATTTCGCGCAGGTAGACGGGCTTGCCCTCTTTATCGTAGCCGATTGGCTCGTGCTCAAGGTCGATATCGACCGTGCCGGCGAGGGCGTAGGCGACCACCAGCGGCGGCGAGGCGAGATAGTTCGCCTTGACCAGCGGATTGATGCGCCCCTCGAAGTTGCGGTTGCCGCTCAGCACGGCGGCGGCGACGAGGTTATGCTCCGTGACGGCTTGTGCCACGCGCTCCGGCAGCGGACCGGAATTGCCGATGCAGGTGGTGCAGCCATAGCCGACCACGTGGAAGCCGAGCTGTTCGAGGTAATCCATCAGCCCGGTCTCGGTGAGGTACTCGGTCACCACGCGCGAGCCGGGCGCGAGGCTGGTCTTGACGTAGGGCTTGACCTGCAGCCCGCGCTCGACGGCTTTCTTGGCGAGCAAGCCGGCGCCCAGCATGACCGACGGATTGCTGGTATTCGTGCAGCTGGTGATCGAGGCGATGACCACGGCGCCGTGAGTCAGCTCGATTGTGTGACCGTTCTGCACGGTGACGCGCTTGGCGCGCTCTTCATCGCTCAGGGCGTAGCCGCGCGCGCTGAGCGGCGCGTTGAGGGCATCCTCAAAGGAGCGTTTCAGGTCGCTCAGGCGCACCCGATCCTGCGGGCGCTTCGGACCGGCGAGGCTCGGCTCGACGCTGCCCAAATCCAGCTCGATCACATCGGTGAAGACGGGCGCGGGCGTCTCGTCGGTGCGGAACAAGCCTTGTTCTTTGCAGTAGCGCTCCACCAGTTGCACCTCCGCCTCAGAGCGCCCGGTGCGCCGCAGATAATCGAGCGTGATGTGATCGACGGGGAAGAAGCCCATCGTCGCGCCGTAATCGGGCGCCATGTTGGCGATGGTGGCGCGATCCGGCAGGGACATCTGGCTCAAGCCCTCGCCGAAGAACTCCACGAACTTATCCACCACGCCTTTCTTGCGCAGAATCTGCGTGATGACCAGCACGAGGTCGGTGGCGGTGGTGCCTTCGGGCAATCTGCCCGTCAATTTGAAGCCGATCACCTCCGGCAGGAGCATGTAATAGGGCTGACCGAGCATGACCGCCTCTGCCTCGATGCCGCCCACGCCCCAGCCGACCACGCCCAAGCCGTTGATCATGGTGCTGTGCGAATCGGTGCCGACGAGGCTATCCGGGAAAGCGATTGTCTCGCCGTTTTCGGTCTTGCGCTGCACGCCCTTCGCCAAGTACTCCAGATTGACCTGATGGACGATGCCCGAACGCGGCGGCACGACCCGATAATTCTGGAAGGCGCTCTGCGCCCAGCGCAGGAACTCGTAGCGCTCGTAGTTGCGCTCGAATTCCAGCTTGCTGTTGAGCATCAGCGCGTCGCGGCTGCCGAAGGCGTCGATCTGGATCGAGTGATCGATCACGAGGTCAGTCGGCACCAGCGGATTGACCTTGCGCGGGTCTTTGCCGAGCTTATGCATGGCATCGCGCATGGCGGCGAGGTCGACCATGCATGGCACGCCGGTGTAATCCTGCATCAGGACGCGCGCGGGCATGAAGGGGACTTCGCGCGGGGCGGGCGCGGCGGCGTCGTAGGTCGCCCAGGCGATCACGTCCTCTTCCGTGACGTTGTAGCCGTCTAGGGAGCGCAGGGCGCTCTCCAGCAGCACTTTGATCGAGAACGGCAAGCGCGAGACGGGCGCGATGCCCAGCTCCTCAAGGCGGTTCAAGCGATACAGATAAGCCGTGCCGCTGCCCGTCTCGAAGGCGGCACGCGCGCCGAATTTATCGTACTTCTGGCTCATAGATCATCCCGTTCTTCTGCAGCACAGCCACGAGGGCGCGAAAGCTATAGGTGAGATGCGCTCATTGTAGCGCGAAAGGGCGCATTTTTTCCACAAGATAGCACAAAAAAGGCGAGAGGATAACCCCCCTCGCCCTTGACTGCGGCGAACGCCGTACGCTGAGCCGACAAACAGCCCCCTGTTAGGGCGCGTTCAGCTCGAAATCCCAGCGGAACTCGTTGATCTGGACGCTATCGAGGGCGCTCTCGATGTAGTCCTTGCCGTTTCCGCCGCGCGAGGGATAGCCGATGTTGAAGGACATGGTCGCCGTGCCGTACAGCCCGTCGGGTTTGATTACAGGCTTGAAGCCCAGCTTGCGGAACTCGCTCAGCACCTCGCGCCACGTCTTAGGACGCCCGTAGTCGGTGTACTGGTAGGGGCAGGGCATGTGCCCGGGCGCGTCGGGATTGTAGTTGTGGACAGTCCAGCCGCGCGCCGTCATGGGCGACTTGCGACTCCAGCGGTTGGAGGCGATGCTGCCGTTGAAGTCCAGACGGCAGTTGGCGGTGGTCTGATCGCCGCCCGCTTTGACGTACAGGTTGATGAACCAGTCGTTATCGGGCTTGCCCTTGTGATAGGTGACGTAATCGATGAAGAGGATGCTGAGCGGATCGTTGACGAAGTCGTAGCGCTGGAAGCCGACCATATCCGTGCCATCGATGGTGGCGATCAGGCTGCCTTTGCCCATGGGCGGTCTGCCCGGACCCTCGGCGAACTTGAAGAAGCCGCCATCGACCGTGAAAGTGCCCCAGCCCTGCAGATTGCCCGCCGTGACCACGAAGGTGGCAATCGGGTTGGCGCTGACCGTCTGCCCCGCCCACGCCGCCGTCAGGATCAGGGCGAGCGCGACAGCTAAGATGAGTTTGTTTCGCATCTCAGTCTCTCCATGCCTCGTGCTATGACGGGCGGCGGCTGAGCGGCTCGCCGAGCCGCCGCCCAAGAGCGTGCTCACTCAGTTGCAGCGAACCAGCTTGGCGAAACCGTGTTCGGGACGTCCGCTGGCGTTGTGCTGACCGCCCGTCCACGCCACCCAGATGTGCCCTGAAGGACTCATGCTGGCTGAGACGACCCCATCGACGCCTTTATCGAGGTAGATGCCCTCCTCGCCCGCCGCCTTGAGCGCTTCAAAGTCGAAGACGCCCAGCAGGAAGCCGCGGCTGTTGCCCGCCACGCCGTAGATCACCAAGCGCTTCGCCTCGCAGTAGGCGGCGACGCGGTCACCGGGACGCGGATCGTAGCGCCCATCGCCCGGATCGAAGAAAGTGGCGGGCGGTCCCTCAAGCTCGAAGTCCCACACCGTGCCGTTGATGTTCACGGCGTCAATCACGCCGCCTACAGTTCCAGGGTCGTTGTTATAAATCTGGAGGATGACGGTTGCTCCGGTTCCATCTTTTGGGGCGAGGACGGCGTTGGG
>CALKXH010000043.1 GCA_938005675.1 uncultured Anaerolineae bacterium | reverse complement strand
GTGGGACGGCACAGAGCGCTTCACCATCTTGCTGCTGGGCTTGGATAAGCGCCCGTATGAACGCGGCACCGCTTTCCGCACCGACTCGATGATCCTTGTCAGCCTCGATCCCGCCACGCGCAGCATCGGCGTGCTGAGCATCCCACGCGACCTGTATGTGGAGATTCCGCGCGATACGGTCGTCGGGCAGAGCTACGGCTTTCAGCGCATCAACACGGCGTACTATCTGGGCGAGCGCGTCCGTGAGGGCTATGGCGCGCTGCTGGCGATGCAGGCAGTGCAGTACAACCTCGGCGTGCGCATCCACGATTACGTGATCTTCGACTTCGAGGCGGTCATCGCCGCCATCGATGCCATCGGCGGGATCGAAATCGACGTGCCGCGCGATATCATCGACCGCGAATATCCCGACATGTACTCCAGCGGTTACGATCCGCTCTACATCCGCGCCGGCAGGCAGTGGATGAACGGCGAACTCGCCCTGAAGTACGCCCGTTCGCGGCACGGCAGCAGCGATTTTGATCGCGCCCGCCGCCAGCAGCAGGTCATCGCCGCCGTGCGCGAGCGCATCCTGCGCTACGATATGCTGCCGAGCCTCCTCTTGCAAGCGACTAACCTGTGGGCGCGCTTGAGCGGGCACGTGCGCAGCGGCTTGAGCCTTGAACAATGGCTACGCCTCGCGCTCTATGCCAAAGACGTGCCGAGCGAGAACATCCGCTACGGCGTGCTGGACGAGCGCTACGTGCAGCCGATGCTGTGGAACGGCATGTCGGTGCTCTCGCCCAATCGCGCCCTGATCGGCGGCTTGCTGGTGGAAGTCTTCGGCGCTAACTACAACCGCTGATCGCCTCAACGCTACTATACCGCCATCAGGAGATTTCAGGGCGGCAATACTGCGCCGCGATGGCGACGGTCTGGTAATGGACGTCCACGATATCTTCGACGCGCTTGGCGTAGCCGCCCGCCATGGCGATGGCGACGGGCAAGCCCGCCGTGCGGCAAGCCCGCAGCACCATGTGATCGCGGGCGGCAAGACCCGCTAGGCTGATCTTCAGCTTGCCGAGCTGATCCTTCTCGTAAGGGTCGGCGCCAGCGAGGTAAATGGCGAGATCGGCGTCCGCGCGGCGCAGCGCCTCGCTCAAGCCGCGCTCAAGGGCGGCGAGGTATGCCTCGTCGGTCGTGCCGTCGGGCAAGCCGATATCGAGGTCGCTCTGCTCTTTGTGGAAGGGATAGTTGTTCTCGGCGTGGATTGAGAAGGTGAAGACGGTCGGGTCGTCGCGCAGGATGGCGGCTGTGCCATCGCCCTGATGCACGTCGCAATCGATGATCACCACGCGGCGCGCCAAGCCCTCGGCTTGGAGCGTCCGCGCGGCACTCGCCGCATCGTTGAAGACGCAGTAGCCGCCGCCGCGGTCGCGGAAGGCGTGATGCGTGCCGCCGGCTAAATTTACGGCGACGCCGTCCTGCAGGGCGGCATAGCACGCCTCGATAGTCGCGCCGCTGCTGCGCCGTGAGCGCTCAACCATAGATGGCGTCCACGGGAAGCCGATCCGCCGTATCTCTTGCGGCGAGAGCTCGCCGTTTTGCACGCGGCGCAGATAGTCCGCGTCGTGGGCGCGCAAGAGTTCGGCGTCGGTGGCGGCGTGCGGCACGCACAGGCGCTCAGGCGCGATCACGCCGCTCTCCAGCAGGCGCTCGCGCAGCAGACGGTACTTCGCCATCGGGAAGCGGTGTCCCTCCGGCAGCGGCAAGACGAAAATATCCGTGTAAAAGGCGCGCATAGTCAAAATTGTAAGCTGACGCGTCGGCTGCGCCAAATGACTCTTGCAAAAAACGCCCCTTCTGCGAAACTTATCCACGTCCGTGAGCAAACGAGGCTACTCATGACCCGACTCGTGATCGTCGAATCGCCGACCAAAGCCAAGACCATCAGCGCTTTCTTGCCAGCGGGCTATAAGGTGCTCGCCAGCATGGGGCATGTGCGCGATCTGCCCGAATCTGCCAGCGAGATTCCAGCGGCTTACAAGGGCAAGGACTGGGCGCGGCTGGGCGTCGACGTGGCGAACGACTTCGCGCCGCTCTACGTGATCGCCGCGCGCAAGCGCAAAGTCGTGCAGGAACTCAAGCAAGCGCTCAAAGACGCTGAAGAGCTGATCCTCGCCACCGACGAAGACCGCGAAGGCGAGAGCATCGGCTGGCACTTGCTGGAGGTGCTGAAGCCCAAAGTGCCCGTGCGCCGCATGGTCTTTCACGAGATCACCAAAGAGGCGATTCAAGAGGCGCTGCGCAACCCGCGCTCAGTCGACCTGCAGCTGGTGCGCGCCCAAGAGACGCGCCGCATCCTCGACCGCTTGGTCGGCTACACGGTCTCGCCGCTGTTGTGGAAGAAAATCGCGCCGGGACTCTCCGCCGGGCGCGTGCAGTCGGTGGCGGTGCGCCTGTTGGTGCAGCGCGAGGAGGAACGCCGCCTGTTCCGCTCCGCCACCTACTGGGATTTGCGCGCCACGCTCAGCGCGCCCGCTCAGCCCGATCTGCCCTTTCAAGCCACCCTGCAGCGCGTCGGCGAGCTGCGCGTAGCGACCAGCAAAGACTTCGATGGGCGCACCGGTCAGCTGGCGAAGGGCAAAAAAGTGCTGCTGCTGGACGAAAAAGCGGCGAAGGCGCTCGCCAAGCGCCTGAGTGCGGGCGAGTGGCGCGTGGCAGAGCTGAGCGAACGCCAACAACGTCAAGCGCCGCCGCCGCCCTTCACCACCTCCACCTTGCAGCAAGAGGCGAACCGCAAGCTGCGCCTCTCCGCCAAGCAGACCATGCAGATCGCCCAAAAGCTCTATGAAGAGGGCTACATCACCTACATGCGCACCGACTCCGTCCACCTCTCCACAGAGGCGATCCAAGCGGCGCGCCGTGCCATCCTCGCCCGCTACGGCGAGGCGTATCTGAGCCCTAAGCCGCGCAAGTACACCACCAAGAGCAAGAACGCTCAAGAGGCGCACGAGGCGATCCGTCCGGCCGGCACGCAGATGCGCACCGCCGAGCAGCTCGGTCTGAGCGGCATCGCCGCAGCCCTCTACACCTTGATCTGGATGCGCACCATCGCCTGCCAGATGGCGGACGCTCAAATCACGGCGCTCACGGCTGAGATTCAAGTTGAAGAGGCGCGCTTTCAGGCGAACGGACGCCGCATCGACTTCCCCGGCTTCCTGCGCGCCTACGTGGAAGGCTCCGACGATCCCGACGCCGCCCTGCAAGACCGCGAGACCCTCTTGCCGCCCATGCGCGTCGGCGATCCGTTGACGTGCCGCCAACTTGAGCCGCTCCAGCACGAGACTCAGCCGCCGCCGCGCTACACAGAGGCATCCCTCGTGCAAACGCTTGAACGCGAGGGCATCGGCAGACCCAGCACTTACGCCTCGATCCTCAGCACCATTCAAGAGCGCGGCTACGTGATCAAGCAGGCGAATCAGCTCATCCCAACCTTCACCGCCTACAGCGTCAACCGCCTGCTGGAGGCGCACTTCCCCGATCTGGTCGATACGCAATTCACGGCGCGCATGGAGCAAACCCTCGACGACATCGCCACAGGCAACGCCGAGTGGCTGCCCTACCTGAAGAATTTCTACTGCGGCGAAAACGGCTTGGAGAAGCAAGTCGAGCGCAAGGCACAGAGCATCGATCCGCGCGACTTGCACGCCCTCAGTCTCGAAGGGCTCGGCGCGCACGTGCGCATCGGCAAGTACGGCGCCTACCTCGAGCAGCCCGCTCAGCCGGAGCCGCTGCGCGCCTCCCTGCCGCCCGATCTGCCGCCCGCCGAGCTGAACGAGGCGACCGCCCAACGCCTGCTTCAGCAAAAGGCGAGCGGCGGCGATCTGCTCGGCTATCATCCGCAGACGGGCGAGCCGATCCACCTCTTGGAGGGGCGCTACGGCGCCTACGTCCAGCTGGGCGAGGGCGGCGGCGCTGCTAAGCCCAAACGCGCCTCTCTTTTGAAGGGGATGCGCCCCGAGGACGTCACCCTAGAGACCGCCTTGAATTTGCTCAGCCTGCCGCGCCAGCTGGGCGCTCATCCGCAGACGGGCGAGCCGATCAGCGCGGGCGTCGGGCGCTTTGGCGCCTACGTACGGCACGGCGCGGAGTTCCGCTCGCTGAGCGCCGAGGACGACGTGCTGACCATCACGCTGGAGCGCGCCCTGGAGCTGCTCAGCCAGCCCAAAGGCGCCTCGCGCGCGCGCAAAAAGGCGGCGCCACTGCGCGAGCTGGGCGCCCATCCCGACGATCAAGCGCCCGTCGCCTTGATGGACGGTCCGTATGGCTTGTACGTCAAGCACGGCAAGACCAACGTCAAGCTGCCGTCGGAGCTGAAGCCTGAGCAGCTCACCCTCGCCCAAGCCGTGCAGCTTTTGGCGGCGAAGAGCAAGGCGGAGGGCAAAGCCGACGCCAAACCGAAGGCGAAGCCGACTCGCCGCGCGGCTAAGCCCGCCGCCGCGCCCAGCAAGAAGCCGCGCAAGCCGAGATCGAAGGGCGCGGCTTAAGCGGCGTACTCGCGCAGGAAAAAATAAACAGTCATGACCACGCCGACGACGATCACGAAGCGCCGCACGATCTTCGGATCGAGGCGCTGCGCGTACGCCGCGCCGCCATAGCCGCCCAAAATCGCCCCGACGATCATGATGGCAGCGTATTGCCAGAAGATCGTGCCTGCCACCACGAAGCGCAACACCGCCACGCCGTTGATCAGGGTTGCCAGCAGCACTTTCAAGCCGTTCATGGTGTGGATGTTGGTCATGCCCGCCAGCGCCAACGCCGCCAGCATCAAAATGCCGATGCCGCCTCCGAAAAAGCCGCCATAAACCGAGATCAAAAACTGCAAGACCGCCACGATCAGCGCCACCAAGATGCCGCCCGCCGCCAAGCGCTCCCCGAAGCGCTGCCGCAACGCTTGAGTCAGGTTGCCGCCCACGCTGAAAATGCCGACCGCGAAGAGCATCAGCCACGGCAACAAGCGATCAAAGGTGGCTTGCGGCGTACGCAGCAAGATTTCCGCGCCCGATAGCCCGCCCAGCAGGCTGGTCAGCGAGAGCAACAAGACGAGGCGGCGGTCTTGGCGGGCTAACTCGGCGCGGTAGGCGCCCACGCTGGCAATCGAGCCGGGCCACAACGCCATCGCGTTGGTGGCATTGGCGTTGATCGATGGCACGCCCACGCTGACTAAAGCGGGAAAGGAGATGAAGCTGCCGCCTCCGGCAACGGAGTTCAGCGCGCCGCCTAAAAAGGCAGCCGCGAATAAGAGGATGAGTTCCATGTCGCTGCAGACTGGCTTTCTCTATGTAGGTGAACAGCCTCAACTCTAGCACGCCTCGCCGCTTTTCACCATCCCTTGACTCAGCCCGCCCGCCTACACTATAGTTTTTGAGCAAAAGGATAGCTGCTCTATGACCGCCCCTCACGCGCCGAGTATGGCGTTTCATCGCAATTGGATCGGCTTGCTGGAGGCGCTCGTCCGCCACCTGCCCAACGCCTACACTTGGCGCAAGAATGGCGCGCTGATGGTGCGCACCGGCTGGCGACTCGCCGTCTTCAACGGCGCCGTGCTCGAAGACGCCGATCAGCTGACCGCCCAAACCCTGCAAGATTACGCCGCGCCCTTCGCGGCGCTCGGTCTGCCCTACTCGGTGCAAATTTGCGCGCCCAGCGCTCAGCCCCCTCAGATGGCGCTCTTTCAGGCGGCGCGCTTCACCGAGCTGCTCTGCGATCCGCTCATGCTCTGCGAGCGCGATCTCGATCTGCCCGCCATCGCGCCCGAAGTGCGCGTCCGCTTCGTGCAGGACGCCGCCGATCAAGCGCTGTACAAGCGCCTCGTGCTAGAGGGCTTCGAGATGGTCGGCGATTCCGCTGAAGAGTTCCTCAACGTGCTGCTGAGCATGGCGGAGGGTCGGCATGTGGTGGCGTGGCTGGGCGAGCAGCCCTGCGGAGCGGGCAGTCTTGCCTTGTGCGGCGGCGTGGCGGGCGTCTACAACGTCACCACGCTGCCCTTTGCCCGTCGGCGCGGCGTGGCAGCCGCCATGATGCAAGCCCTGCACGCTCGCGCTCGCGCCGAGGGCTATAGCGGCACGGCTTTAGCCGCCTCCAGCATGGGCGCGCCGCTCTACAGGCGGCTGGGCTACCACGCCGATGGCTACCAGCTGGCGTACATCCCCCTCAAAGACTATTTTTAGGGTGGCGGCGGCGCAGCTTCAAGCTACAATAGCCGCGTTGCCAACTGATAGGATCGAAAACCGCGCCATGCTGAAAGCCGTTCTGTTCGATATGGACGATACGCTGCTGGATTGGAGCACCCGCAGCATCGATTGGATCGCCTACGAACGCCGCCAACTCGAAAATGTGCGCGCTTACATCGCGCAGACCGTACAGCCGATTGCCCATCCGAACGAATTCTACGATCTGGTGCGCTACTACTCGCGGCAGGGCTGGGAGCGCGCCGAACACAGCCTCGAGGCGCCCAGCTACGCCGAAGCCCTCCACAAGGCGCTCGTCGAGGTGGGCGTGCCGGAGGCGTGCATCGACCGAGAGGCGTGTATGCGCGCCCTGAACTGGAGCCTGATGGACGGCGTGCGCCCTTTTGCCGAAGTGCCTGAGGTGCTGAGCCTGTTGCGGCAGCACGGCATTCAAATCGGCTTGGTGACCAACGCCTCGATCCCGATGCGCTTCCGCGATCAGGAGCTGCGCGCCTGCGGCTTGCTGGAGTACTTCGGCGATTGCCGCTTTGCCGCTGTGGACGTCGGCTACCTCAAGCCGCATCCTAAAATCTTCGAGACGGCGCTCGAATGCGTCGGAGCGCGCCCTGAGGAAGCCGTCTTCGTCGGCGATAACATCGAGGCGGATATCATGGGCGCGCAAGGCGTCGGGATGCGCGCCGTGCTGCGCCTCGTGCCGAACGGCAAGCGCTCCGAGCGGCACATCCTGCCCGACGCCACCATCCGCGATCTGTACGAACTCTTGCCGCTGCTGGATATGTGGCATGACGGATGGCGCCGATGAGCGACTCTCAGCCCTTCACGCCCTACCGCAACTTGATCCTCAGCGGCTACGACGCCACCAGCCGCTACGCCCTGATCCGCCGCATCGCCGACGCGGTCGGCGCGCCCTGCCTGGACCTTGAGACCGAAGTCCAGCTGCGCGAGCGGCTCTCGCTGGACGAGCTGCGCCAAACCTACGGCGAGGCGCACCTGCGCAACGTACTCAGGCGGCTGTGCGACGAGTTCGCTCTGCAGCGCGGCGCGGTCATCGCCATGCCCGCCGCCCCGCTGCTGGAGGAAGATATCCGCCAGCGTCTGCTGGAGAGCAGCTGGCTGCTGGTGCTACACTGCCAGCTCAACGAGATGCTGCGCCGTCTGCACGTGCAACACGGCGCGCGCTTCCACGATCCCAGAGTGCGCAGCGCCTTCTTGCATCACATCCGTCAGGAGCGCAAACTGTCCGACTCGCGCAAATTCGATGTCCTCGATACGACCGACCTGACCCCAGAGCAAACCGCCGCCCACGCTCTGACTTTCTGGCGGCATCACGAATTGGCGCGTCTGCAGCTGTAGGCGCGCCTCAGCGCACGGCGTACCAGCCGTCGCCCTTGACGGTATTCTTGCCGACTTGCAAATAGCTCCCCCACAGCAGCCACGTGCGGAACGGCGCGAGGTCGCCGCTGTAGGTCGCCTCGCCGATCAAGCCGCCGATGGGCGAGCGGCTGCCGCTGCGCCGCGAATGGCTGAAGACGTCCTGCCAGCGCGTGCGGTTCTCCACCAGCTGGATGCGCTCGGCGCGCGCCAACAGCTCGGTGCGCAGATCGGGCGGCACAGGCGTGAAGTCATCGCCGTATTCCGCCCCAATCAGGTCGTAGCGCTCCAGCAGGCGCGCCATCAGCACGTGAAAAAGCGGGACTTTGAGCAGTTTGCCCTGATGGATCAGGCGCGTAGGCGTCTGAAAGTGCAGGGTCAGGCGTGCGGCGTTGCTATCCGCCGCGCGCTGAGCGATCTGCTCCGCTGAGATGCCCTGCTGCGGCATCTGCACTTGGTCGCCATCGGGCGATAGGAGCACAGTCTGGCTGCCATCGGCGCTGAGCAGGCTGACCTGATGCAAAGTGAAGCGCCCGCGCCCGTAGCCCATGCCCGTCCTGCCCATGTAGGGGAACGCGCCGACGATGACGGGCAACAGGGCGAGCGTCCGCCGCCCGAAGAGGGTGATGCCGATTGTGAAATGGCTCTCAGGCGGGTAACGGCGCTGGGGATCGAGCGGCGGCTGAAGGGCGAAGGCGCGCGGCACATCCTTGCCGCGCTGCGCCGATTCATCCTCGCGCGCCAGCAGCCAACGGACTGGATCGGCTTCGAGGCTTGGCGCGCCGCCTTGAGCGATGGGCAAGCGAGTCGCCTGCTCACGCAAGGTGCTGTACAGCGCGCCGCGAAGTTGCGCGCCCGCCTGCTCGCCCAAGACCACTTCGTCGAGCGCCCGCAAGGTGAAGCGCAAGGGGTAGATCGTCAAGCCCGCCATTGCGCACTCACCGTACGCCGACCTGTTGCCGCGCTCTAGAACTGTGCCAAGAAGCGCACGTCGTTGCCCCAGAAATAGCGGATATCGGTGATGCCGTGCTTGAGCATGGTGATGCGCTCCGGACCCATGCCGAAGGCGAAGCCGCTGAAGCGCGCAGGATCGTAGCCGCCGTTGCGCAGCACGGTCGGATGCACCATGCCGCAGCCGGCGATCTCCAGCCAGCCCGTGCCGCTACAGACCGAGCAACCCTTGCCGCCGCACAGGATGCATTCGACGTCCACTTCCATGCTCGGCTCGGTGAAGGGGAAATACGAGCCGCGGAAGCGCACGCGCCGATCCGCGCCGAACATGCGCCGCGCGAAGGCGGTGATCGTGCCTTTCAGGTCGCTCAGGCGGATGTTCTCGCCGATGGCGAGCCCCTCGACTTGGTTGAACTGGATTTCCTTGCGCGCCGAGATTTGCTCATAGCGGAAGCACATGCCGGGCAAGATCACCCGAATCGGCTTAGGGGCGTAGCGGCGCATGGCGTGAATCTGACCGGGCGAGGTGTGCGTGCGCAGGATGACGCCCGGCGTGGTGGTGTGGAAAGTATCCCACATATCGCGGGCGGGATGATGCTCCGGGATGTTGAGCAGCTCGAAGTTAGTCTGATCGTCCTCAACTTCGCGGGTGCGGAAGATTTGGAAGCCCATCTCGCGCCAAATCTCAGCGATCTCGCGCAAGGTGCGCGTGGCGGGGTGGATGCCGCCGCGCACGGGCGGCAAGCCGGGCAAGGTCACGTCGATGCCGCCGCTTTCAAGTTGGCGGGCTAACTCGTGTTGGCGCACCAGTTCGGCGTGCTGAGCGTAGGCTTGCTCGAGGGCGTCGCGGATTTCGTTGGCGCGCTTGCCGTACGCCGCTCGATCTGCCTTAGGCAGGTTGCCGACGGCGCGCAGAGCGAGCGTCACGGCGCCTTTGCGCCCCAGATAGGCGTTCTCCCACGCCTCTAGCGCTGCGGAGTCCTTGCTCTCGGCGAGGGCGGCGCTCGCCGCCTGATAGAGGCGCTCCAGTTCGTCAAACATCCTTCATCCTATGGTCGGTTGCGCGTTCGTGCTAGGGCGGAATTATACCCCGCGCCGCCCGCCTAGCAAGAGCGCCGCCTAACTCTTTGCCTCGCGCGGCAGAGCGATTGCCAGCGCCTCTGGCAGACTGCGGGCGGGGATGGCTTGGATGCCCTGCGGGGGCGGATCGGCGCGGCGGAGCGTCTTCGGCACGATGCAACGCTTGAAGCCGAGTTTTGCCGCCTCGCGCAGGCGCGCCCCGATCTGGCTGACGGCGCGCAGCTCGCCGCTCAAGCCGATCTCGCCGATCAGCGCCAAATCGGCGGGCAGCGGCTTATCCCACAAGCTTGAGGCAATCGCCGTGGCGATGGCGAGGTCGGCGGCGGGCTCTTCAACGGTCAAGCCGCCCACCACGTTGACGAAAATGTCCTGCTCCGCCAAGCGCAAGCCGACTCGCCGCACCAGCACAGCCGTCAGCAGCTGCAGACGGTTGAAGTCGACGCCGTTGGCAGCGCGGCGCGGATTGGGGTAGACGGTTGGGCTGGCGAGGGCTTGCACCTCCACCAAGAGCGGGCGGGTGCCTTCCATCGTCACCACGATGGCGGAGCCGGCTGCGTTGATCATGCGCTCTGCCAAGAACGCCTCCGACGGATTGCTGACCTCGACCATGCCCTTATCGCGCATCTCGAAGACGCCCACCTCGCTGGTCGCGCCGAAGCGATTCTTGACGCTGCGCAGCAGCCGATAAGCTTGGAAAGCGTCGCCTTCGAGATACAGCACGGTATCCACGATGTGCTCTAGCACGCGCGGACCGGCGATCATGCCCTCTTTGGTCACATGCCCAACCAAGAAGACGCTGATGCCGGTCGTCTTCGCCAGCAGCTGCAGGCGCGCCGCGCACTCGCGCACCTGCGTGACCGTCCCGGCGCTAGAGGGCTTATCCTCGCTGTAGAGGGTCTGGATCGAGTCCACGATCAGCACGTGCGGCTGCAGGCGCTCGACGTGCGCCAAGAGGCTCTCAAGGTGCGTCTCGGTGACCAAAAAGAGCTCCTCCGCCTCGATTTCGAGCCGCTCGGCGCGCATTTTGAGCTGGCGGGCGCTCTCCTCGCCGCTGGCGTATAGCACCCGTCCGACCGTCTGCGCCATGACCGCCGCCAATTGCAGCAGCAGCGTGCTTTTGCCGATGCCCGGATCGCCGCTGACCAGCGTGATGCTGCCCGCCACCAAGCCGCCGCCCAACACGCGCGAGAATTCCTCCACGGGCACGGGCAGGCGCGCCTCGCCGCCGCTGGGGACGTCGCGCAGGCGTTGCGGCTCGCTGCGCAGGGCGCTGGGGAGGGCAGCGGGCGGCGCTTTGCGGGCGCTCGGCTTGGGATCGGGCTGCTCGGTCACCTCGCGCAGGCTATCCCACGTCTTGCAATTGGGGCAGCGCCCATAGTATTGCGTGTAGCGCTTGCCGCACGCCTCACAGAGGTAAGTGACGGTGGCTTTGGGCATGGCTACTTGGCTTGGCGCGCCGCCAAGAGGCGGGTCAGCTCGGCGATCAGTTCGGGGAAGCGGATCGGCTTGGTGAAGTAGGCGTTGGCGCCGGCTTCTAGGGCGCGACGGCGCATCTCAGGGCTGCCGTGCGCCGTGATCATGATCACGGGCACTTCGGCGAAGGCGCTCAGGCTCGGCGCGGTGCGCAGCTTGCGGCAGACCTCAATGCCGCTCAGATCGGGCAGTTGCAAGTCCAGCAAGATGGCGTCGGGCGCTTCAAGCTGCACCATCAACAGAGCATCTGCGCCATTCAAGACAGCCACCGTCTGGTAGCCGCTGATTGCGAGAAAAGTCTCAAGCATTTCGACGGTCAAGGGCTCATCATCCACGATAAGCAGCTTGGGCATAGCGCGCCTTTCCAGCCAATGCGCAACTGGCACGATACTGTAAACTATACCACACTTGGCGAAGGGTTGTGAGCGCTCGCCTGTGCCGACCGCCGTCCTGCTGCGTTGCCCTTCAGCAGCCAATTGGCTACAATGGTCGTCCAATTGGCACGCTCATGAGAGATTCAGGAGACCGCATGGCGACCTTACAAGATCAGCTTGCCGACCTGCGCCGCCGAATCGAGGCGCTGCCCGCCGACGCGCGCGCCGCCGAGATCATGCCTCTGGAGGCTGAGGCGCGCACCTTGCTGACCGCCACCAAGAACACGCCCTACGAAGAGACCGCCAAGGCGCTCTTCGCCGAGCTGGCACGCCGCAGCGCGCCGCCCGCCCCTGAGGTCGCCTCGCAGCGCGCCGCCTTGCGCCGCGCTCGAATCCGCATGGAGATGGCAGCCGGCGATGAAGATTACGACGAGGCGATCGATATCCTCGCCAAAGTGCTGGAGCAAGACCCCAACAATAGCGATGCGCTCGCCCTGTTGCATCAGGCGGCGGCGCATGGCGCTCAGCACGCCGTGAAAGTGCGCGATCTGCTCTCCCGCTACGGCTTGAGTCTGCCCAGCGCGCCCGTCGCGTCGCCCCAGCCCGCCCCGCCGCCCAAGAGCGAGCCGCTCCCGCCGCCCCAGCCCGCCGCCCCCGACGACGATACGGCTGTGCCGCCCTCCAAGACGCCCGCTGCCAGCCCGCCGCGCGCCAACGCCAATCTCGAAGCCCTGATGGCAGACCTGACCCAAGCCTACTACGCCGGCGACTATCAGCGCACCATCGAGATCGCTAACCGCGTCCTCGCCGTGCAGCCTGAGAACGCCGCCGCCCTCGATTACCGCCAAAAGGCTGAAGATAACCTGATTCGCGGCATCGTGCCTGACCATCGCATCCCCTTCGATGCGCGCGTGGCTTTCAACCGCGCCAATTCGCTGGTGCGCGCTGGCAACTACGAGGAAGCCGGCAGACTCTACCGCGAGGCGCGCGACATCGCTGAGCGAGCGGGCATCGCCAATTGGAAAGACGCCGAACAAGCCCTGCTCGATATCCAAGACCTCGCCCTCGCCCGCGAACTCCTCGCCGAAGGCGACCGCCTGCTGGCGAACGACGAGTGGCAGGAGGCGCTGCGCAAGTATGAGGGCGCTCAGCGCGTCGTGCCGAGCGACCCCGCCGCTCAAGAGCGCATCGATCTGGTCAAGCGCGTGCAGGAGCAGTACGACAAAGCCTCCGTGCAGCTCAACATGATGAGCGGCAGCCTGCTGGATCGCATCGGCAACTTACAGCGCCTGCTGGAGACCCTCGCCGCCCTGCGCCAAATCTTGCCCGGCAGCGGGCGCCTACAGCGCATGGTCGATGAAGCCCAAGCCCGCGTTCAGACCGCCAAAGCGCAGCTGGTCGATCAGGGGCGCGCCGCCCTCGCTCGCGTGGAAGCCTCGACCGTGCTGGACGAGCGAATGCGCCTGATCACGGAGGCGGTGCGCGCCCTTGAGACGGCGAACGCCATCGATCCGGGCGACTCCGAGCTGAACACGCTCTTGCAGAGCGCCCGCCAACTGGAGACGCAAATCTCCGAAGCCCGCCAAGTCATCGAGCGCGCCTCCGCCCTGATCGCCCAGAATTTTGACGCCGAACTCTCGCAAGCGCGCAGCATGTTGGCGACCCTGCGCAATCACGCCCAAGACCCGCGCTACCGCAATGTGGTCAGCGAGCTGTTGGCGCGCCACGTGGAGCGCATCGAGGCGAGTCTGGATCGCCGCGACGTCCAGAGCGCCGAGCGCTGGCTCTCGCTCGCCAAAGAGGAGCCTTTCCGCATTCTGGGCAGGCGCAGCGAGCTGCTGCAACTCGAAGAGGAAGTCCGCAGGCTGCGGCGGGGCGGCGCGCTGCGCACAGCGGCCTTCGGCGGCGGCGCCTTGATCGTCCTGCTGCTGATCGCCTTCCTCTCGCGCGACGTGTGGCTGCCGCTCTTCACACCGACCAACACGCCCACCCCGACCTTCACCTTCACGCCGACCTTCACTTTCACGCCGACTGACACGCCAACTGTCACTTTCACGCCCAGCTTCACCTTCACGCCCAGCGATACGCCCACGCCGACTCACACGCCCACTTGGACGTGGACGCCCTCGCTGACTTTCACGCCGTCTTTCACGCCGACGGCTTCCTTCACGCCGACGCACACCAACACGCCCACCCATACCTTCACGCCAACCGACACGCCGACCGTGACGCCCACGCCCACCGAGACCCTCACGCCGACCATCACCCTCACGCCCAGCCTGACCTTCACGCCCAGCGTCACGCCCACACCGCTGATCCGCTGCATCGTGATCGCCACTCAGCAAGTCATCGTGCGCTCCCGCCCGACGCTGGCAGGCACGCCCATCAGCACAGCGGCGGTCAATCAGCAGATGAACGTGCTGGAGATTCGCTCGGTGGATGGCTTCGCATGGTATCGCGTCGAGTACGAGGTCGATGGCATCCCGGTGACGGGCTGGGTGCAAGCCTCGCGCGTGCGCGAGTTCGGTCCGCCCTGCTCACAGTGAGCGGCGGGGCATCAGCATCCAGCGGTCGGAGCGCTCCGACCGCTGTTGCTCGCTGAAGCGTTGCCGTCTCAGGCGCTCAGCCCTCCCAGAGCTTGCCCGCCTCCTTCAAGCCGCGCCAGATGCGCTCCGGCGTGAAAGGAATCTGGTGCAGCCAGACGCCCGTCGCGTCGTGAATGGCGCTGGCGAGCGCCGGGGCGACGCCATCCTTCGGAATCTCGGCGACCGCCTTCGCCCCGTACGGACCGGTTGGCTCGTAGGTCTCCACGAAGATCACGCGCGTCTCAGGCATCTCATCCGCCTGATAGATGTGGTATTCGCCGAACTTGGTCGCCAGCGGCGTGCCGTTTTCATCGTAGACCATCTGCTCGCAGTGGGCGTAGCCGAGCGCCTGCGTCATGCCGCCCTCGACCTGCCCGGAGGCGGTGATCGGGTTGAGCGGGATGCCGCAATCGACCGCCATGACCAGCTTCTTGACCGTCATCTGCCCCGTGCGCGTATCGACTTCGATCTCGGCGAATTGCGCGGCGAAGGGCGGCGGCGAGGCGTAGGACATATGGCTGGCTGTGGACATGATCTGATGCTGCTCCTCGACGTGCAGCGAGTGCAGCGCCACCTGCTCTAACGTCACGAACTTGCCGCCGGGCGCGTAGACGCGCTCGTTCTCCAGCCAGAGCGCCTCAGGATCGTCGACCTTGAGCATCTTCGCTGCCACGCGCTGAATCTGGGCGCGGACTTGCTCGGCGGCGCGCAATGCCGCCCCGCCGCTGATGTACGTGGTGCTGCTGGCGTAGGCGCCCGTATCAAAGGGCGTGAAGTCGGTATCGCTAGAGTACATGATCACCTTGCTGAGCGGCACGCCGAGCGTCTCCGCCACGATCTGGGCGATGACCGTATCCGAGCCGGTGCCGAGATCGGTCGCCCCGACCAGGACGTTGAACGAGCCGTCGTCGTTCATCTTGATGCTGGCAGCGCCCATATCCAAGCCGGCGATGGCGGTGCCGTGCATACAGACCGCCATGCCCACCCCGCGCTTGATCGGACCGTCGCCGGGCTTGCCGCGTTTCTCATGCCAGCCGATTGCCTTAGCGCCCAGCTCCACGCATTCCGCCAAGCCTGAGGTCAGGACGGACTGCGGGAAGCCCTCGCGCGCCTCGCCCAGCGCCTCGGCGAGGGGCAACGGGTCGCCGACCTTGACCCAATTTTTCGCCTTGAACTCCAGCACGTCCATGCCGAGCTTTTGGGCGATCTGCTCCATGTGAATTTCGAGGGCGAAGAGCGCTTGCGGCGCGCCGTAGCCGCGATAGGCGCCGGGCGTCGGGATGTTGGTGTAGACCACGTCGCAATCGAAGCGGCGGTAGGGCGCGTTGTAGGTGGAGAGTCCGCGCATCCCCGTGACCGTCTGCACAGTCAGACCGTGCGTGCCGTAGGCGCCGGTGTTGCCCAGCACGTACATCTCCTGCCCGACGAGCGTGCCATCGCGCTTGACGCCTGTCTTATAGCGGATGATCTGGGGGTGGCGGCTGCGCGCGCTGGTGAACTCTTGGGCGCGGGTGTACTCAAAGCGCACGGGGCGCCCTGTGGCGAGGGTCAAGTGGGCGGCGAGGTCTTCGATGAGCATCTCCTGCTTGCCGCCGAAGCCGCCGCCGATGCGCGGCTTGATCACGCGGATGCGCGAGACGGGCAAGCCGATCAGCGGGGCGATCATGCGCCGCACGTGGAAGGGCACCTGCGTGCTGGTGCGGATGACGAGGCGCTCGTCTTCATCCCAGTAGGTGATGACGATGTGCGGCTCGATGGAGGCTTGCTGCACCTGATGGACGCGATACTCGCCCTCGACGATCAGGTCGGATTCCGCCCAAGCTTTATCCGCCTCGCCGATCTGGGCGTGAATGTGGCAAGCGATGTTATGCGCGGCGTCGTGAATGCCGACTGCATCGGGTTCATCGTGGATGATCGGGGCGTTGCCGCTGATCGCCTCTTGCGGATCGAAGACGGCGGGCAGAATCTCCCACTCGATCTCGATGGCTTCGATGGCGCGCTGGCATAGCTCAGGCGATTCAGCCGCCACGATTGCGACGCGGTCGCCGACGTGGCGCACTTTGCTATCGAGGCTGACCTGATCGTGCGGCGGCGGATTGGGATAGCTCTGCCCGCCGCTGGCGTAGATCACGCGCGGCACATCTTTGTAAGTCAGCACGGCGTGGACGCCTGGAATCGCCTTCGCCTTGCTGGTATCGATGTGTTTGATGCGCGCGTGAGCGTGCGGGCTGGTCATCAGGGCGCCGTAGAGCATCCCGCGCAGCTGAATGTCATCGGCGAAGACGGGCTTGCCCAGCGCCAGCTTCACGGCATCGACTTTCTGTTCAGGCTTGCCGATCACGGCGGTCTCGCGCGGCTCGGTCGTCGGCACAATCAGCGGCTTGACGGGCGCCTGAGTGCGCACGCTGCCGTCGCCGCCGTTGGCGCTATCGTCGGGGACGTGCGGGGTATCGCTGCCGAAGGGTCGCAGCAGATCGACGGGCAGGGGCGTGGCGCGCTCCTCCGCCTCGACGGGCGGCACGTCCTCGCCGCGCAGGACGGCTGCCGCGCGCAAGACGGCTTGCACGGGCTTCACATAGCCCGTGCAGCGGCACAGCACGCCGTTGAAAGCGGCGCGCACCTCCGCCTCAGTTGGGTTCGGATTGTGATCGAGCAGCGCCTTAGCGCACAGAATCTGGGCGGGCGTGCAGTAGCCGCACTGAATGGCGCCGCTCTCGATGAAAGCTTGCTGGAGCGGATGCATCTGGCTGGCTTTGCTGGCGAGCGCCTCTAAGGTGGTGATGGACTTGCCGTTGACGGTCACGGCGAGGGTCAGGCAGGTGACCGTCGGCTTGCCATCGATCAGGACGGTGCAAGCGCCGCATTCGCCCGTCTCGCAGCCGTGTTTGACGCTGAACATCCCTTCGCGCCGCAAGACCGTCATCAAGGTCTCGTGAGGCTGCACGTTCAGGCTACAGGCTTGCCCGTTCAGGGTGATCGCAATCTGCATGAAAGACTCCTCAACTCTTTTTCATGACTAGGTCAATTGTACGTTGCGGCGCTCGGTCGGGCAATCAGCAGCTCGCCCTAAGGCTGCTTGTCAAGCGCCTCTTTAGAGTGACGTTGCAATTTCCGCGAAAATGTTACCTTGCTATTTGCGCCTAAAAAGTGTTATACTATTCATGCCATTAAAACTAGGAGGTTCAGCGATGGGACTACCACAAATTGTTGAAGGCATCACGCAGGCATTCGATCGCTACAGCGCCAACGCGCGCGTAATCTTGCTGCACGCCAGCAGCCGCTATCGGGCGGTTTTGCTCAGCCACTTGCTCTCGGATGAGCGCCGCACGATCTTTTACTACGCGCTGGGCAGCGAAGATACCGACGTGCGCTCGTTCTTGAGCGGCTTCATCCACGAGGTGGCGGAGCAGGTGCCGAGCTTCGGCGCCAACATCAACCACGTCGGCTTTGAAGACCCTACCAACATCGAGGCTCTCTTGGAAGCCTTCGCCCAAGATTTAGAGCTGCTGACCGACGAGCCGTTCATGATCTTCCTCGATGAGTTCGACCGCGCCGACGTCGGCGACGACCTGCAACAGCTCCTAGAGCGCCTTGTGGACTACATGCCGGAGCGCTGCAAGCTGGTGTTGAACGGGCGCAACTTGCCGCGCTTCCCGTGGTTGGCGCTGATGGCGCGCGGCAAGGCGGTCATGCTGCGCGATGCTGAGCTGATCACCGAAGATTTCTACGGGATGCAGGCGCATGACGACGCCGCCGTCTACGTCAGAGGGCTCGGACCGGGCATGGTGCTGACCGAACGGGACGAGGTCGGCGGCTGGGAGGGGCATCTGCCGCGGCTGCTGCTCTTCTTCGCCCTAGAGCGCCCCTTCGTGACGCGCTCCGAGATTTGCCAAGCCTTCTGGCCCGACCTGAACAGCGAGCAAGCCGTCAACGTCTTCCATGTGACCAAGCGCCGCCTACACAAAGCGCTGGAGACGCTCGGCATGGACGTGCTGATCCACGATGGCGGCTACTATCGCATCAATCCGAAGCTGCGCATCTACTACGATATGACCGACTTCGTGGCGCTGCTGATGCAAGGGCGGCTCGCCGAGACGCCTCAAGGGCGCCTGCAAGCTTATCAGCGCGTCATCGAGATGCATCAACGTCCCTACCTGCAAGGGCACACCGAGAGCTGGATCACAGCCCGCCGTCAGGACTATCAAGCCGGCTACATCGAGGCGCTGTGCGGCGTGGCAGAAGTGCGCCTGCAAGAGGAGCGCTACGAACACGCCCTGACGCTCTTCCAGCGCGCCGCCCAAGAGAGCCCCTTGCGCCAAGACCTGCATCGGCGCGTGATGAGCCTCTTCGCCGAGCTGGGGCGGCGCAGCGAGGCAGCCAGCCACTACAACCTCATGCGCGCCGAGCTGGAAAAACACGATGTCGAGATCGAGCCAGAGACCGAGCAGCTCTACAACCAACTGATGAACGCCTGATCGATCTGCGGACGGCATCCCGATGCCGTCCGCAGCCCTTCACACCCTCGCCGACTCGCCCCGCCCCCCTGAAAGGTGTATAATTATGAGAAGATGTGCTGAACGTTTGTAGCAGGATACAACAAAGGTGTAAGCGCTTGCATGATGTAGACTCGAACGAGCAGATGCTCCAAGCCGCCCATATGTACTACGTGGATAACCTGACGCAGGCGGAGATCGCCAAGGTGCTGGGCGTCTCCCGCCCGACCGTCTCGCGCTTGCTGACGCGCGCTCGCGAAGAGGGCGTGGTGCAGATCACCATCAGTCCGTGGCGGCAGCGCGATAACGCCCTTGAAGAGGCATTCTGCCGCAAATTCAACCTGCGCGGCGCCATCATCGTGCGCAGCGCCGGCAGCGCCGATAGCGCCACCATGCGCCAAGGCATCGGCTTCGGCGCGGCAGCCCACGTGGCTAGGCTTTTCCAGCCCAACGACGTGATCGGGGTCGGGCGCGGGCGCACCCTCGCCGAGCTGACCGCCGCCATGCGTCCGCCGCCCCTGCCGATGAACTTGACCATCGTGCAGCTGCTGGGCGATGTCTCCGCCCAGCACGATGAGACGCTCGCCCACGAGCTAACCCGCCAACTCGCCCTCAATTTCGGCGGCAAGGCGTACTATCTGAGCGCGCCCGCCCTCGTCGAGAACGCCACCGTGCGCAACATGCTCATGAACGCGACTGCCATCCGCACCGTCACTGAGCTGTATCGATCTGTGCGCATCGCGCTGGTCGGCATCGGCGAGATCGAGCATTCGCCCCTCGTGCTGGGCGGCTTGATCAGCGAGGCTGAGGCGCATCGCATGGCGGAGCAGGGCATCGTCGGCGATATCTGCGGCTATTTCTTCGATGCTGACGGCTGCTTCCGCTCGACGATCTTCGACAATCGCACCATCGGCATCAGCTTGGATGAGCTGCGCACGCGCGAATACGTGATCGCGGTCGCCGGGGGCAGCGATAAGGTGCTGCCCTTGCTGGGCGTGCTGCGCTCGGGCGTGGTGAACTTCGTGATCACCGATCACGTCACGGCGGCGCGCATTTTAGCCAAAGCCGACGCAGCGAGGCAAGCGTCATGAGCGCGATCACGCTCATCAGCGGCGATTGGCTGCTCTACGACGCCCTGCAGCCGCCCCAGCCGAATTGGGCGGTCGCCGTGCAGGGCAACAAAGTGCTGGAGATCGGCACGACGGAGGGCTTGCGCGCGCTCTATCCACAGGCGCAGCATTTTGAGGCGCGCGGCTACGTGATCGCGCCCGGCTTCGTCAACGCCCACGCGCATATGTACGGCGTCTTAGCGCACGGCATCCCGCCGACGGCGCAAGTGCTGGACTTCTGGAGTTTCCTGCGCGATTACTGGTGGGTGCAGGTCGAAGATGCCCTCGATCACCAGATGATCGCGGCGGCGACTGCGCACTTCTGCATGGAGTGCCTGCAGAGCGGCGTCACGACCTTTTACGACATTTTAGAGGCGCCGATGGCGCTGCGCGGCTGTCTGAACGTCGAGGCGGAGGTGGTGCGGCGCTACGGCGTGCGCGCCTTGCTCTCCTTCGAGGCGACCGAGCGAGTCAGCGCCGAAAATGGCGAGGCGGGCTTGCAAGAGAACGCCGACTTCATCCGCGCCACTGCCCACGATCCGCTGCTGGGCGGCGTGATGTGCTTCCACACGACTTTCACCTGCTCCGCCGCGTTCATTCGGCGCGCCTTCGCGCTGGGCGCCGAGCTGGGTAGCCTCGTGCATTTCCACTGCGCCGAAGGCACTTACGAGCCTGAGTACTGCCTGAAGCACTTCGGGCGGCGCACCCTCGAATACTACGAGTCGCTGGGCGTGCTGAGCGAGCGGGCGATGGCATCGCAGTGCGTGCAGATCAGCCCTGAGGAGATCGCCATCTTGGCGCGACGGGGCGTCAAGGTCACCTCGATGCCGCTCTCCAACTGCGAGGTGGGCGGCGGCTTCGCGCCCTTGCCAGAGATGGACGCCGCAGGCGTGACTGTGGGGCTTGGCACAGATGGCTATGTGAACAATTTCTTCGCCTTGCTGCGCGGCGCCTTCCTGATGCACAAGGCGCGCCGCCAAGACCCTAGCATCCTGCCCGCCGAGCGCGTCTGGCACATGGCGACGGCGGGCGGCGCGGCGGCGCTGGGCTTGCGCGACGTCGGCAAGCTGCTGCCCAACTACCGCGCCGATCTGATCCTGATCGACGCCGACCTACCAACGCCCCTCACGGCGCACAACCTGCGCGAGCAGCTGATCCTCTGGCGCGATCCCGTCCACGTCGGCGGCGTGATGATCGACGGGCAATGGCGCAGCCTGCCCGACGATCCGCGCGCCGTGCGCGCCGCCACGCGCCAGCAAGCCGCCCGCCTGTGGAAACTTTAGCCGACGCGCTATAATACGGCGCACACCTCAAGCGGGAGCGACCTGATGAGCGAGAGCCGACACAGCAGCAAGAGCGTCTACGCGTTGATCGGCGAGGCAGCCATCGCCCGCCTGATCGCCGCCTTCTATCGGCGCGTCAAAGACGATCCCGTCTTGCGTCCGCTCTACCCCGAAGCCGACCTCGCCGCCGCCGAGCGGCGCTTGCGTTTATTCGTAGTGCAGTACTTCGGCGGTCCCAGCGACTACAGCGCCGAGCGCGGGCATCCGCGCCTGCGGATGCGCCACGCGCCCTTCGCCATCGGGCGGGCGGAGCGCGATGCGTGGGTGGCGGCGATGCTCGCTGCGCTGGATGAAGCTCAAATCGGCGAGCCCGCCTACAGCGAAATGCGCCAATACTTTGAAAACGCCGCTACTTTCCTGATCAACCGCCCCGACCTGACCCTACACGAGCCAAAGCCATGAGCAAGACGTCCAAAGCTGCCGCCAAGCCCGCCGTGAAGCTCGCTGTGCTGGCGCGCCTCGCCAAGTGGCTGAACGGACGCTCGCGCACGACGCGCATCCTGATCGCGGCGCTCGCCGCTCTGCTGCTGACCGCTGTGATCGCCTTGCTCTTGTTCAACGCGTTCTTCCGCATCCGCGCCGATCAGATTGATGTCGGCGTCGCTAACGCGCTGCTGTTCGGGACGGGACTGCTCGGCTTGGCGCTCTATTGGCTGGGCTGGCGGCTGCTGGTCGGCTTTGATTTCGCCGAGACGCCGCTGCAAGTCGGCAGGGCAGGGGCGCTCTATGTGCTGCTGAGCGCCTTGATCGGCATCGCGGCGCTGATTTGGTCGCTACTCTCGCTGGCAGAGGCGCTCAGCGCCCCTTGAAAGGTCTGAAGCATGAACCGATTGCTACGTCCGTTGTTGATCCTGCTGCTAGGCGCGTCATTGGCGGCGTGCAGCGCCCCTGAGCCCGCGCCCACGCCCACGCCCATGCCCACGCCGACCGTCACCAACACGCCCCGCCCGACTTTCACCTTGCCGCCCACCTGGACTCCGACTGCTTTCGTGACCAATACACCCCGCTCCACGCAGCCGCCCATGAACATCCGCCCGACCGTGACGCCCGCCGCCCGCCGCACTGAAAGCCTGGGCATTTTGGCGGCGACTCCGACCGGCGCACCGCCCACCATCGCCTTCGATGTCACCCTCCCCGCCGCCTGCGCCACCTTCGCCCGCCGCAATCCCACCACTAGCCTGATCGCCGATCAGCAGACCGACGGGCAAGTCTCCTGGACGGCTGTGGCAGGCGCGGAGGGCTACCGAGTCTGGCTGTTGGCGCCCTCCAACCGCTACGTCTTCATCGGCGATACAACCGAGACGACCATCACCTTCGAGCGCGCGCTCTTCACGGGCTTGGGCAACTACGCTTGGGAGGTCATGCCGTTGCGGGCGGGCGACCGCCTCTGCCAGAGCCTGACCGGCGTGATCGTGGTGCGCTTTGGCAACTGAGTGCGGTATACTCTGAGCAACACACACTGTTAGTAGTGTAAGGAGTTCCTGAAATGGCTATTGCAGCCGCGCCTCGTGCGCTCACCTATGACCAAATCGTGCAGGCACTCGGCGATAAAGCCGACTACCTGCTCAATCACGTCTGCCAGACCGTCAGCCGCGATCAGCTCCATCTGCCCGCGCCCGACTTCGTCGACCGCGTCTGGGCGCTCAGCGACCGTCCGCCGCAAGTGCTGCGCAGCTTGCAGCAGCTCTTCAACACCGGGCGCTTGGCGGGCACGGGCTACCTCTCGATCCTGCCCGTCGATCAGGGCATCGAGCATTCCGCCGGCGCCTCGTTCGCCAAGAATCCCGCCTACTTCGACCCGGAGAACATCGTGCGGCTCGCCCTTGAGGGCGGCTGCAACGCCGTCGCCTCGACCTTCGGCGTGCTGGGCGCCGTCGCCCGCAAATACGCTCACAAAATCCCTTTCATCGTCAAGATCAACCACAACGAGCTGCTCACCTACCCCAACAAACACGATCAGGTCATGTTCGGCATGGTGGAGCAAGCCTGGGATATGGGCGCCGTCGCCATTGGCGCGACCATCTACTTCGGCGATCAGCTCAGTATGCGCCAGCTGGTGGAGGTCTCGGAGGCGTTCTATCGCGCTCACGAGCTGGGCATGGCGACCGTCTTGTGGTGCTACACGCGCAATCCCGCCTTCAAGGTCAACGGCGTCAACCACGAGACCAGCGCCGATATCACTGGGCAGGCGAACCATCTGGGCGTCACCATCCAAGCTGATCTGGTCAAGCAGAAGCTGCCGACCGGCAACGGCGGCTACAAGGCGCTCAACGCGGGCGGCTCGTCCTACGGCAAGCTGGATGAGCGCATCTACACGCACCTGACCACCGATCATCCGATTGACCTGACGCGCTACCAAGTCATCAATAGCTACATGGGGCGCGCCGGCTTGATCAACAGCGGCGGCGCTAGCGGCGCCGACGACTTCGGCGAGGCGATCATGACGGCGGTCATCAACAAGCGCGCCGGCGGCATGGGCTTGATCAGCGGGCGCAAAGCCTTCCAACGCCCGATGGCGGAGGGCATCGCCCTGCTCAACGCCATCCAAGACGTCTACCTGTGCCAAGCGATCACGGTCGCCTAGTTTAGTCTACATGAGTCGCCGCTCTTGCGCCGCGCAGGAGCGGCAAGCGCTTTACTTAGAAACTCTTGCGAAGGATTTTGGTTTATGCGGCTCGGTTTGATGCTCGGCTACAGCGGCGCGCGCCTCGACTTGCCCTTAGAGCTGATCCAAGAGGCAGATCGGCTCGGCTATTACATCATCTGGACGTCTGAATCGTACGGCTCAGACGCTGTGACGCCCCTCGCGTGGCTCGCCGCCCAGACTCAGCGCGTGCACCTCGGCACCGCCATCCTGCAGATGGCAGCTCGCACGCCCGCCAACACCGCCATGACCGCCATCACTCTCGATCAGCTCAGCGGCGGGCGCTTCGTGCTGGGCTTGGGCTTATCCGGACCGCAGGTGGTGGAGGGCTGGCACGGGCAGCCCTACAGCAAGCCGCTCGCCCGCACCCGCGAGTACGTGGCGATCCTGCGCGCCATCTTCCGCCGCGAGGCGCCGCTCGTCCATCAAGGCGAGGTCTATCGCATCCCCTACGATGGCGCCGACGCCACCGGCTTGGGCAAGCCGCTCAAGAGCATCATTCACGGGCGCGCCGACCTGCCCATCTACCTCGCCGCCATCGGACCCAAAAACGTGCAGCTCGCCGCTGAGATCGCCGATGGCTGGCTGCCGATCTTCTTCTCGCCCTACCGCTATGACGAGTACCGCGCGGCGATTGAGGCGGGCTTCGCCGCCGCCGGCGACGGCAAAGGCTACGCCCAGTTCGACATCGCGCCGAGCGTGCCCGTGGTCATCGGCAACGACCTTGAGGCGTGCTTTTTGAGCGTCAAGCCGTTTTTGGCGCTCTACATCGGCGGCATGGGCGCGCGCGGCAAGAACTTCTACTACGATTTAGCGTGTCGCTACGGCTACGAGGCGGCGGCGGCGCAGATTCAGAACCTCTACCTTGACGGCAAGAAGATGGAGGCGGCTATGAGCGTGCCAGACGCGCTGGTCGATGAGGTGGCGCTGTGCGGCACGCCTGAGCGCATCGCGGATCGGCTGGCGGCTTGGCGCGAAGTCCCGATCACCACCTTCAACCTCCAGACCAACGACATCCGCGCCGTGCGCCTGCTGGCGGAGCTGGTCTTGTGATCAGACCGACCAGTCCAGCGCCGCCGTCTGCCATTGGCGGCGCGTGAGCGCGAGCGCGCTCAGCGCGGCGAAGGGCAATAAAAACAACGTCGGATGCTCAAATTTGCCCTCGCCGAGCGTCAGCAGGAAGTACAGCCACGGCAAGACGAAGAGCGCCGTCAGCGTGATGAGCATCGCGCTATGGCGCTTGTGGCGCGCCCACTCGCGCAGGTAGAACAGCAGCGGCAGCGAAAAGACTACGAAGTGCGGCGTCGCCGTGCGCAGCCCGATCAGGTGTGTGAAGGTCAGCGTGAGCATGAACGTCCAAGCGAAAGCGCCGACCGTGCCGTCCTGAAGCGCCGCCCGCCACGCCCACAGCACGACCAGCCCGCCCAAGACGTTCAAAGCGATCTCCGCCGCGCGCCCAAGTCCCAGCAAGTACTCGGTCACTACCCAGACGGGCGTGGAGACCTCGATGTAGCTCGGATAAAGCGTCAATTGATAGAGAAAACCCTCAACCCAGTTCGGCTGGAGCAGGAAAGACGATCCGATCAGCGCCGCCAGCGTCACTCCAAAGCCGCCGATCAGCCGCCAGCGCCGCCGCGATAGCGCCCACAGCAACAGAAACGGCGCGATCAGCACGCTCATCTGCGGCTTGAAGGTCGAGAGCGCCAAGAGCGCGCCCGCCAGACCGTCGCGCCGCCGCGCGAACGCCCACAGCGCCGCCACCTGCAAAAAATAGACCAAATGGCTGACTTGCCCCAGCACCAAGCCGCGCGCCGACGGATAGGCGAGCAATGTGAAAATGATCAAGCCCGTCACGGTCAGCGGACGGGCGCGCCACTTGAACAAGTCCAGCAATAAGATCAGCGCGCCGATCAAGCAGACCTCAAGGAAGACCAGCCACGCCGCCGTCGCCCATTCGTACTCGGCGTGGATGAACGGATAGACGAAATAGATGGCGTAGAACGGATAAGCGAAATGATTGGGCTGCTCATCGGGCAGGGCGGCGCGCCCGAAGATGCGCGTCTGGATGGCGAGGCTGGTCTCGGCGCTGTAGGGGTCGAGCCCGCGATAGAAAAACAGGCGCGAAGCCTCCCAGACCGTCAAATAGTCGTTGAAGCCGGGATAGGGGCGCGTGAAGAGCTGATAGGAGGCGATCACGTTGAGGATCAGCGCGCCGCCGATCAGCAGCGCGGCGATCAGCCGCCCTCTGCCCATCACTCGCCGCCCTCCGAGAGCCAGCGCCGCAAGCGCGGGCGCACCCGCACCTGAAAGACGCGATAGACGCCGAAAATGCCGAACAGGAACAGCGCAAACAGCGCTCCGTTGCAAAAGGCGCCCTGCAACGCCCCTAAGACGCGCGCCGCTTGCGTGACGGCGCGCTGACCCTCGCTGGGCGGCGCGGGCGGCAGCGCTACCCCTGCCACGGTCGGGCGAGGCGGCTGCGTGGGCGGCTGCTGGATGAGCGAAGTGGGCGATGGTCCGAGCGTGGGCGGGACGGTCGGTTGCGGGGTGACGGGCGGCGGCTGAGTCGGCAGGGCGGTGGCAAGCCGATTGACCACGTTCAGCCCCTGCACAACGGTCTGCAGCACCGCGCCGCTGCGCAAAAAGACCCGCAAGCGCAGCTGATAGACGCCATCGGGCAGGGCGGTCGTATCCCACAGGGCGAGCGTGCCGTTGGTGACCTGTTGAGCGATCTCCACAATCGAGAACCACTCAGGCTCAAGGCTGCCCTGCACGGCGTATTCAAGGCGATAGCGCTGAAAATTCGGGCTGCTGGCTGTGCCTTGCACGCTCACCACGCCGATCAAGGTCTGGGCGGGCGTCGGCGAGGTGATGATCGCCAAGCCCTCCTCCTGCGCGGAGATAGGGACTGCCATCAGCGCGCCGATCACAGCCCCGATCAAGGCGCATAGCGTCACCAATCGCCGCAAGTTAGCGCCACGCATCGGTCTCGGGCATGAAGATCGGGTCAATCGAGGGGATGTTCTCTTGCAGCCACTGCTGGAGGGCATCGCGCAGCACCAGCGACTCGCTGGCGTAGTGCGAGCTGCCGATGATGTTCAGGTCTAGCTCGCGCAGCAGCTCGCGCATTCGCTCACGAGACTGCGCCTGAAACTCGCCCTGACCGAGCAGCCACCACTCGCCGGTGACGAAAGTATCGCAACCTAGCTGCGCTGCCTCCCGCAGATTGTCGGGCGTGCCGCCCATGCCCGCCACAACCGCCACCTTGTTGATCGGGCGTCCGTTGTGGCGCACGGCGTGATAGCGCAGGGCGGGCAAGCCGCAAATCTCCGCCACGCGCTTGGCGAAGTCGTGAAAACTGACGCCGTTGGCGTTGCCGTACACGCCGGACAAGCCGCCGTAGTACGCAGCGAAGCGCGCCTGCTCCTTGAGCTTCAGGGCGTTGGCGAGCGCGCCCGACGTCGAGAGGTGCGGATGGCAATCCAGCGGGGCGTGGCAGATGTACAAGCTGATGTGATGCTCGCGCAGCTCTTGCAGGTGCGCCTCGGCGATGTAGGTGTACGTGCCGCTGCTCTCTTGATAATCGGCGAGGTGATGGCTGAAGATCAAGGCGCCGGGCGCGCCGCGCTCGACCTCTTTGGCGATGATCCTATCCAGCACTTGCGTGGCGGGGAAGACGATCAGATAGACGCGCTCGACCTGCGCTGTGTTATCCAGCATCAAGCCGTTGAGCGTGCCGCTCAGGAAGCCTTCAGCTAAGTAGCGCTCTATCATGGACTCATAGCCAGCTGGGAAGTAGCGACGGTCGCCGCTCTCATCGAAGTCGGCTACATTGAAGAGCTTGTTCAGGCGTTCGACTAGCTCCGCTTGTGAGATCATGATCCTTCTCGCTTCCGTTCGGCGTAGCGCGCCTCGCTCTGCACGAACTCGATCACGCCGCTGATGGTCGGGTCGGGCGGCGTCCCCTCAGGCAGGCTTAAGGCGGCGTGTCCCTGCACTGTGAGGTATGGCGCTTCGGGCAAGAGCGTCAAATCCAGCCGCCCGATCTGACTCTGTCGCTCACCGCAGTCAAAGAGTAGCCGTCTCTGCCCAGCCTGCCATTCTAGTTGCATAACTGCTTGATCAGTGTAGCGCAAGCCGATCAACAAGTCGACGTCGGGCAGATCGGCGGCGGCGCGCGCCATCTGAGCGGCGTTGGCAAAGCCGACCCGCACGCCGCCGCGCTCCACCTGCACCGACCACCCGCCTGCCGCGAAGCGCGTCACGATCAGGCGTTGTAGCCCCTCGATGATGTGCGGCGCGCGATAGAGCGGGTCGCGCACACCCACGTGGAAGGCATCGTAGCCCATGCCGTCCATCGCCACAAGCATACCCCGTCCGGCGGTCGCTTGGCAAATCCACGCCTCAGGCGCGCAGGCGCAGCCCATATCCACTAAGAAGGAGAGTCCGCGCACAGCGGCGCGCTGGCGGCTGAGGAAAGTGAACAGGCGCGGCAAGAGCGCTAAATCGCCCTTGAGCGCGACCGTGTAGAACAGACTGAGGTGCGTCTCCGCCGCGATCACGTGCGCTCCTAACTCGCAATCGGCAAGTCGGCGAAGCCGGCGCTGAAGAGCGCCGCCAAGACGAAGAAGACGCCGAAAGCGGCTCGCGCGACGATGGCGGTGCGCGTCGATTGGGCGTAAGCGCGCGCGCTCAGCACGACCAGCATCATGAAGAAGGGCTGAATCAGGGCGTACCACTGCCCCTGCGCGCCGGAGGTCAGCAGCGCCACCAGCATGTACAGCAACGCGCCGCCCACGATCCCGATGCGGTTATCGCCGCCGACGCGCGCCACGCTCGGATACAACACGCCGCCGAAGAGCAGCCCCTCCGCCACTGGCTGAAAGACGACCGCCAACAGCACGCCCAAGAGGAAGCCGAGCGGCTCGCCGCCGCGCAGCACTTCGAGCGTCGGCGGCACGATCTGCCCCGCCGTCAAGTTCAGCAGCCTGCCGACAAGGTCAATCGCCCACGCGATGCCCAAGCAGAACATCAAGACTGCCAAGAGCGCCGACGGGCGGCTGGGCGAGAGCAAGCGCAAGACCTTCAGCCAGTTCTCGCCGAAGCGCCGCCGCGCCCACTGCCCGATGCCGAGCGTGATGACTATCGCCGTCAGCAGGGCGCTGAGCGTGAGCGTGCGCGGCGAGGGCGCGCCGCTCTGCGCCTCATCCGCCAGCACGCTGACCGAGAGCAGCCAGACTATCGAGAACAGCACGTATGCCACCATGAAGACGATGCCGCTGCTCAGCTGCCACGGCGATGGCGGCTCGGCGGCGCGCAACCGCGCCATGAACGATTCTCTTTTTCCTCCCGCCCGCATTTCACCTCAATGTCTCTCAACGGAGCGTTAGATTTTTGTTAAACTGTGGCAATTATAACAGCGGCGCGTCGCCTTGCACACCTAGCGAAGTGCGCTATCATTGAAGCTCACCTGAGCTTCTGTTCAGAACAAAAACGTTTCTAGCTACAATGGAGATTTTTGCCATGCGTAAATCCATCCTTTTGAAGGCTGTGAGCCTTGCCGTGGCGGTCGCCTTCGCCTGCGCGACGCTCTTGCCCGCCCTGCCAACGTCGGCGCAAGATAATCCGCTGACAGCCGGCGTGAGCAACAAGTTCGCCGGCACCGAGCTGCGCCTGATCTTCGCCAATCACCCTTGGAACAACACCATCCAGCGCCTGATCCCGGCTTTCGAGCAAGCGAGCGGCATGTCGCTGCGCATCGAGAGCTACTTCGAGGATCAGCTCTCGCAAAAGTTGCAGGTCGGCTTGACCAGCGGCACCAGCACCGCCGATGCCTTCATGTTCCGTCCCTTGCAGGAAGGGCGGCTCTTCGCCAAGAACGGCTGGCTCTTCGATCTGAAGGCGTTCGCCGAGTCTGATACTGACTGGAATTGGGCAGATTTCCAAGAGGCAGCCCGCGAGACCGTCACTTTTGAGGGCATAGTCTTCGGCGTGCCGATTGTGACTGAGCGCCAAGTAGTCTACTACCGCAAAGACCTCTTCGCCGCCAAAGGCTTGAGCGCCCCGACCACCCTCGAGGAGCTGGAAGCGGCAGCTAAGGCGCTGACCGATCCCGCCAATGGCGTCGCGGGCATCGTCATGCGCGGGCAGCGCGCGGCGGCTGTGACGCAGTTCAGCAGCTTCCTCTACAGCTTCGGCGCCGACTGGACGAAAGAAGACGGTACCTCCGGCTTGGATACGCCCGAGGCGCGCGCCGCCTATGAGTTCTACGGACGTCTGCTGCGCGAATACGGTCCGCAGGGCACCACCAATATGAGCTGGCCTCAGGCTGTGGCAGTCTTGCAACAGGGCAAGGCGGCGATGTGGATCGACGCCGATAGCCTGTTCCTGAACGCCACCGACCCAACCCGCTCGACCGTCGCCAGCGAGATCGGCTTCGCGCCCTTCCCAGCTGGTCCGGCGGGCGCTAATCAGTACAACATCACCTCTTGGGCACTGGGCATCAACGAACTCTCCAATAACAAGGAAGCGGCTTGGGAGTTCGTCAAGTGGGCGACTAGCGCGCCGGTCGTCATGGCGCTGCAAAAGAGCGGCAACCCCGGTCCACGTAACTCGGTGTGGGAATCGCCCGAAGGGCTGTCCGGCTTCCCGACCGAGTACGCTGAAGTCGCCAAGCTGCAGGCGGCGCGCGGCGTCGGCTATGATCGTCCGCGCGTGATCAGCGTCGGGCGCGCGCGCGACATCGTCGGGGCGCCGATTGTGGTCGCCATCGAGGGCGGCAACCTTGAGGCGGCACTCAGAGAGGCGCACGAGCAGTTCAACGCCTTCCTGCGCGAAGATCGTTAGTTCGCCAGCGGCGAGGTGCGCCATCGGAGAGTCTTCAGGTGGCGCACCTCGCGCCGTAGAGCTGCCCCGAGGCTGACATGAACTTCCTCAATCGCCACATTCGCAGCACGTTCGTCCTGCCCTCCATCATCTTCGTGATCGCCATGATGATCGTGCCGCTGCTGTACACCAGCTACTTGAGCTTGCACGTCTGGAGCGGCTCGGCGCGCCGCCCGCCCGAATTCGTCGGGCTGAGCAACTACGAGCGCCTGCTCACGCGCGATCCGCGCTTTGGTGACGCCGTGGTGCGCACGTTCATCTTCACAGGCGTCGCCGTGGGCGCGGAGTTGGCGCTCGGCTTGGGCATCGCCTTGCTGATCAACGGCAAGTTTCTCGGTCACAACCTCGTCAAGACGCTGATCCTGCTGCCTATGGTGGCGACGCCCGTCGCCATCGGCATGGCGTGGTTGCTGCTCTACGAGCCGAACATCGGCGCCTTGAACGCCTTGCTGCGGGCGCTCAGCTTGCCGCCTCAGGACTTTCTGGGCAGCTCGTCGACCGCCTTGTTATGGCTGGCAGTGGTGGATATCTGGCAGTGGACGCCCCTGATGGCGCTGATTCTGTTGGCGGGCTTATCGGCATTGCCGGAAGAGCCGTACGAGGCAGCCCGCGTCGATGGCGCCAGCGCGTGGCAGCGCTTCACGCAGCTGACCTTGCCGCTGCTCTTCCCCACCATCATCGCCGCGACCCTGCTGCGCTCGATTGACGCACTCAAGACCTTCGACATCATCTACACCATGACGCGCGGCGGACCGGGCTTCGCCACCGAGACGATCAACACTTACGGCTACATCCAAGCCTTCGAATATTTCCAGTTGGGGCAAGCCTCCAGCCTGCTGATCGTCTTCTTCACCCTGATTCTGGGCGTCAGCCTGTTCTTCATCCGCTTCCGTCGCCATTGGGGAGCCGCCCTATGACCACGAACTACGCCGTAGAAATGCCCCGAGGCGCCGTCAACCTCCAAGCGCAGCAACGCCGACTCCGTCAGGCGTTGGGGGGAGCGCTGCGCTACCTCGCCATCGCGGTAGTGCTGTTCATCTTCCTCGCGCCCTTCGCATGGATGCTGCTCAGCTCCTTCAAGACGCAAGTCGATATCACCAACACGCGCAACATCTTCAACTTCACGCCCACGTTGGAGAACTACGAGAACGTCTTCGCCCAGTATGAGTTCCTGCGCTACCTGTTGAACAGTTTTGCAGTGGCGGCGCTCTCCACGCTCTTCTCGCTAATTTTGGGCTTGCCGGCGGCGTACGCCATCGCGCGTTTCCGCCTGCAATGGCTGGGCGTGATCCTCTTGACAGCGCGCATCGTGCCGGGCATCACCTTTTTGATCCCGTGGTTCATCATCTTCAGCCGCCTAGGGCTGATCGGCACGCTGACGCCGCTCATTTTGAGCCACATGCTGGTCGGCTTGCCCTTCATCGCGTGGATCATGATTGCCTTCTACGAGGAGCTGCCCATCGAGCTAGAGGAAGCGGCAAAGATCGATGGCGCCACGCCGATTGGCGCCTTTTTGCGCGTGGCGTTGCCGCTCTCGATGCCGGGCGTGATCACGGCGGGCATCGTGGCGTTCATCTTCTCGTGGAACAACTTCATGTTCTCGCTGGTCTTGGCGGACGACCGCACGCGCACGCTGCCCATCGCCATCTTCAACTTCCTGACCTACGCCAGCGTGGATTGGGGTGGTCTGATGGCGGCGGCGGTCGTGATCACGCTGCCGGTGCTGATTATCACGCTCTTTGTGCAGCGCTACATCGTGCGCGGCTTGACCGCCGGCGCCACCAAAGGCTGATCAGGACAGCCGCGCCTTGAGATGCTGCGCCACAATGTGCGCCACCGCCATGATCGTCAACATTGGATTGACGCCGGAGGCGGTTGGCAGGGCGCTGGCATCCGCCACGAACAGGTTGCGCACCTCGAAAGTCTCACCGTCGGGCGCGACGGCGCCGCGCGACGGATTGGCGCCCATGCGGCACGACGACATCTGATGGGCGCTGCCCAAGATGAAGCTATTGCTGGGCAAACCCGCCTTAGCCACTTGCTCCAGCCACGCTTCGAAGTCCCCCTCGCCGCGCCGATAGAGCGGGAGGCGATGATACGGCGCAGCCAGCTGATCGGCGGCGGCGGCGTAGTGGATGCGCAGCGCCTCGATCACGCCGCGCAGCAAATGCGCCCGATCCCGCGCCGAGAGCCGATAGAAAATGGCGGGCGATCCATCGCGCTTCAGGCGCACAACGCCGCTGTCGC
>CALKXH010000042.1 GCA_938005675.1 uncultured Anaerolineae bacterium | reverse complement strand
GCCCGCCAAGGCGTCTATCGCGCAGCCAGAAGAACAGCCCCGCTACACCCGCCAACAACGCCGGCACGACCATCAACTTGATGAGAACTGCTGCCGCGCCCACGACCATCGCTATCAGGGCATAGCCCGTGCGCTCGCGCTTGATGGCGAGGATCGAGAGCCACAGCGCACCTGCCACTGCGAGATACACGAGGGGATCGGGCGTGGCGTAGACGCCATGCGAGACCACGAACGGCGAGGCGATCCACGCTGTGCCCGCCACCACAGACGCCCAATCGCCAGCTGCCTCGCGCGCTGCGCTGAAGATCAACCATAGCGTCGCGGCGCTGACCGCCACGGCGATCCAGCGCATGACGTTGATCGTCTGGCTTATCTCGGCGAAGCCGAATAGCCGTAGAGCTTGTGAGATGAGCAGCTCTAGAGCGATGTAGGCGGGCGGATAGCCGCGCATGTAGCTACCCATATCGAAGTTGCCGATCCAGACCTGACCAGCCAGATAGAAGGCAGGCTCGTCGGGATGATCGATATAGGGCAGACTGAAAGCGTGGCTGTACAGCAGCATCGCTACATAAACTGCCAACAGAGACAAGCGGATGAGAGTGAAGACGCGGGATGACATAAGCTCCTCAGAACAAACGTGTGATTTCGAAAATTCGGCGAATTTCCGCGTTGAAGCGGTTCTGATCAGAGGCAGGCAGCTCGAATAGCTGCGACATATAGCGCATTTGTGGCAAGAGCGGCTCCACACTGATGCCGTATTGCGCCTCAAAGGCGCGGACGCCTCCGTTAGTATCCCCTTTTTTCAGCAATTCCTTGATGGCGTCGGAGGCTTTCTCGCCGAGGCGCATGTACAGCTGGAAGAGCGTCGGGAAGTACTCGGCGATCAGCATCAAGCGGATGACGTTCGGCAAGAACTGTTCCTCAGCATCAGAGCGTTGCAGGTAGATCAGATAGCGATTGAGGATGCGCTTGATGCGGCGCGGATTGTTGAAATTGCACTCGCTCAGCGCACTGCTCAATTCACCGAACTGGCGTTTATAATCGGCTGCGTTGCCCATCAGAGCCTTGCGCTGCGCCTCCACGAAGCGCTCCATCGCCCCTTTGTCGAGCGTGATCTCTGGCACGTAGAAGGCGTAGTTCACGATCTTTTCGAGGTATTCGCGCCCATCGATGCTCTCGCCCCCGTACTTGCGCCGAATGGTCTGGTAGATGACGCGCCCGTTGATCGCCAGCACGAAAATCGAGCGCGGCACGCTCAGATGATGCTTGATGCTCTCCAGGATGCTGATGGTGGTCTCTGGGAGGCAGCGGTCGAGGTCGTCGACGAGGATCAAGAAGCGCACGCGCTGTGCGTCGCGCTCGCCGACAAGCCCTTGCGCGTAGGTGCTGAGCAGCGCCTCAAAAGCGGCTGAGAAGCGGCTGACGCTATCCGCCCAATCGCCCAAGACGCTCGTCACTTCGCTCAGCGCGCCGTCGTCGGACCGTTCCTCGCGAACCCGCTTGAGCGCTTCTTCAAGTTCCTTCAAGTTCACAGCGCCGCCAGTGAGCGTTTGAAGCATCGCCTTCAAGCCAACCTGCCCGACCGCCAACAGGCTGGTCGCCAAGACCGTTTGGAAGGCGGCGGCGATGCGGCTGCGTTGCTCTTGAGGCACGTCGCGCTCGTACTGCTGCTTGATGGCGTATAGCAACGGGTAGACGATGTGCGCCTCGTTTTCGTACTTCCACGCGTCAAACCAGATCGGCACGAAAATCTCTTTCCCATCCGGGAGGCGCTTGATCGCGCCGTTTTGATCGCGGAAGCGCGCCTCCAGCAGGCGCAGGACGGACGTCTTGCCCGTCCCCCAGTCGCCCAGCACGCCGAAGACGAAGGGCGGTTGGGTGTTGCGCACGGCTCTCTCGATCAAATCCACAAAACTTTTGAAGCCGAACAGGTCGTCTTCGGGTTGCTCGATTGGCGCGTCGGCTACAAAGCGCATGATCGTCCTCTTCTCAAGCGGTCTCGACGTGCGGCGCGAGTGTAACGGGATCGCCAACACGAATCAAACCGCCGCGCACTACGCGGCACATATAGCCCACCCGCCCGACCACCGAGTCGGGCATACGGCTATCCAGCTCAGCCAGCTGCTCGCACGGCTGGCGCAGGTCGAGCAGGCGTATGATCGCCTCAGCGCCGATCTGTAGGTGAGTCCCTTGCGGCAGCGTGCGCAGATCGACCCCGCTGAGGATCAAATTCTCGCCCAAGACGCCCGCGCCCGTCGGATAGCCTTCGGCAGCCAGTTCCGCCAGCGTGATGTCATCCATCACGTTCAGGTTGCGCTTGGGATGCCCGCCTTTGCGGTCGCCCTCGATGCCATAATCGGCGATCAGGCGCGCCTCTTGGACTGGCACGCGCTGATAGCCGCGCGGCGCATGAGACGCATCCTTCGGCTTGTAGACGATGCTCTTGAGGGTGGCTATTTGCATATCGCTCGCTCGCTTTCACAGATACAAGCCTCAATGATAACGAAGGGCTGCGCAGTGAGGCAAGCATTGCTCAAGGCGAGGCATCTTGAGTAGAATAGCCGCATCAAAGTCGTTTACAGCTTAGAGAGGCACTTTCTGATGGAGACAGTTCGCTACGCAGTCATCGGCGGCTCAGGCTTGTACAACATGCCCGACCTGACCGACGTCGCCACGCTCGATCTTGAAACTCCGTTCGGCAAACCGAGCGATACGATCACGCTTGGCACGCTGGCGGGCGTGCGCGTCGCCTTTTTGCCGCGCCACGGACGTGGTCACATCTATATGCCCAGCGAAGTGCCCTACCGCGCCAATATCTTCGCCTTGAAGCTATTGGGCGTGACTCACGTGGTGGCGGTCAGCGCTTGCGGCTCGCTCAAGGAGGAGTTGGCGCCCGGTCATATCGTCGTGCCCGATCAGCTCTACGATAACACGCGCTTGGATCGCGGGCGCACCTTCTTCGGCAACGGTTTGGTGGCGCACGTCGGCGTGGCAGACCCCTTCTGCCCCGATCTGAGCCGCCTGATCGCCGAGGGGACGCGCGCAGCGGGCGGAGTCGTGCACGAGGGCGGCACGTTCGTGACCGTTGAGGGCCCGCGCTTCAGCACCCGCGCCGAGAGCGAGGTCTTCCGCCGCTTAGGCTTCTCGATCATCGGCATGACCACCAGCCCGGAGGCGTTCCTCGCTCGCGAGGCGGAGATGTGCTACGCGGTCATGGCGCACGTCACCGATTACGACGTCTGGCATCACAGCGCCGAGGCGGTCAGCGCGGAACTCGTCTTCAAGCAGTTCCACGCTAACATCGGCTTGGCGCAGCGCGCCATCCGCAACGTGATCGAGCGCCTCGCCCGCGAGGGGACGCCTTGCGCCTATCAGGATGCGCTCAGCAACGCCCTGGCGACAGCCCGCGAGCGCGTCGCGCCTGAGGCGCTCAGCCGCCTCGCCCCGATCATCCAGAAGTATTTCAGCGCAGCGGCGCGCTGAGCGCCCCTCCGATGGAGACGACCTTTCTGCAGACCGAGCAGACGCCGACGCTCAAGCGCTATGAGCAGGAGGCAAACAGGCACGCTCAGGCGCGCGAGCGTCTGCTGCTGGGCGTGGCGGGCGCGTTCATCTTCTGCGCTGCGCTGAGCTTGAGCCTCGCCCGTGAGGATAACTTCATCGCGCTGTGGTACGCCTGCGTATGGGCGGGCTGCGCCTTCGGGACGCACCTCGCCCTGAATCGCTGGTTGCCGCGCCGCGATTCGTTTCTGCTGCCCATCGCGCTGCTGTTGGCGGGCTGGGGCATCCTGCAAATTGAGCGCGTCGCGCCGAACTTCGCGCCGCGACAAGCGACGTGGCTGGTGGTGGCTTGCCTCGCCTTGAGCGGCGTGGCGCGTCTGCCCGTCAATTTGCGCTGGCTGAGCCGTTACCGCTACTTGTGGCTGGCAGTGGGCTTGCTGTTGCTGCTGCTGACAGTCTTTTTCGGCAGCAACCCCTCCGGCGGCGGACCGCGTCTGTGGCTGGGGCTATTCGATGTGTACTTTCAGCCCTCCGAGCTGCTCAAGTTGCTGCTGATCGCCTTCTTCGCCAGCTACCTCGCCGATCATCGCGCCTTGCTCGATCTGCCCGTACGCGGCAAAGTCGGCGTGATCGCCCGTTTCCTCTCGCCGCTCTTGCTGATGTGGAGCGCCTGCGTGGCGATTCTGCTCTGGCAGCGCGATCTCGGCACGGCAACGCTGTTTTTCGTCATTTTCGTCACGTTGCTCTACCTTGCCACTGGCAGGCTCGCCTATGCGCTGGGCGGACTGGTGCTGCTCTTGGCGGCGGGCGCAGTTGCCTACTACGCTGTGGACGTGGTGCGTTTGCGCGTGGATGTCTGGCTCAACCCGTGGCGCGATCCGCAAGGCAGCGCCTTTCAAATCGTGCGTAGCTTGATGGCGTTTGCGGCGGGCGGCGTCTTCGGGCAGGGCATCGGGCAGGGCGCGCCGGGCTATGTGCCGGTCGTCCACTCGGATTTCATCTTTGCGGCGATTGGGGAAGAATGGGGCATGATCGGCGGCTTGGCGGTCATAGCCAGCTTTGCCTTGATCGGGCTGCGCGGCTTGCGCCTAGCCATGCAGGTGCAGAATCGCGTTTTTCGGGCTTACCTCGCCGCCGGGCTGAGCGTAGTGCTGACCGCACAGAGCTTGTTGATCATGGGCGGCGTGCTGAAGGTCATCCCGCTCACCGGCGTGACGTTGCCGTTCTTGAGCTACGGCGGCAGCTCGCTGCTGATCAGCTTCGTCATGATCGGCTTGCTGTTGGTCATCAGCGCAGACGCCTAGCGCGCGAACGTCCACGAGTCGGCGGCGTAGCGGCTGAGCGCCAAGTCATGTGCCGCCTCTGCTTCAGGGAAGCTCTCGGCGGGTTGCCAAGATAGCTCAAAGGCGCGCCGAAAGCCCTCGCAGAGCGCCTCGGCGGCTGTTTCCCACGCGATGGGCGCGCCCATCGCCTCGCTGAGGGTGATGGCGCGCTCGCGCACGCGCTGTTTGGCGCGCTGACGGGCATTTTCATCGCTGAAGGCGAGCGCCTCACAGATGTCGGCGACGTCGCCGCCCAGAGGCAACGCGCCGTGCTGTAGAACGCCGCCGTACTTGCGCATTTGCGCGCTGCCGATCAGTTTCTTGCCGCGCGCGGTGATCTCGTAGTCCGATGGCACCTCGAAGCAGATGGCGTTGGGCGCGGCGGCGCGTTCGTGGCGCTGATCAGCTTCGATGGGCATGGCGGGCGCCAGCAAGCGCAACGCTGCGATCAGGGCGGCGCTCAGGCGGCGGTAGCTCTCGATCACCCCGCCCCGCGCCAACGGATGGCTCTCCGGGAGCGTGACGCTGTAGGTGATCTCATCGGCGTGCAGGATGGCGCGCCCGCCGCTCGGACGGCGCACCAAGCCCCAGCCGCGCTCGCGCAGCCGACTGAGATCGGCGTCGGCGCTGGGCTGCGCGTAGCCCAGCGAGAGAGTCGGGACGCGCCAAGCGTACAAGCGGAGCGTGGGCGGCTGCTCGTCGCGCGCCACCGCCTCCAGAATCGCCTCATCGCGCGCCATGTTGATGTGTCCATCGCAGGGCGCGTCTAAGATCAAACGCCACGTCTCGCCCATCGGCTAGAGCGCGTTGAGCGCCTTCTCCAGCTCGTCGACGCGCGCCATCAGATAGCCCAGCTGAGTCTGCTGCTCGCGGTAGCGCGCCACTAGCGCGCTGAGCTGACTGAAGACCGGCGCCAGAATCTGCTTGCCATAGCTGGTCAGGCGGCTGCGCTCGGCGATGGTGATCTTCGAGAGCGCCTCGCGGTAGGTCTTTTCGAGGTCGTTCAGGCGCGCCTCTAGCTGTTTGAGGGCGTCTTTGCGCGCCCGTTGCGAGGTCAGGAAGGCGATGCCGCCGCCGATGGGCAATGCCACAGCCCCAATGGCGAGGGTCAGCACGCCCAGCGGGGGCAGGAGCGTGCCGGGCGTGGCGGCGGCGCTCAGGGCGCTGATCAGCAAGCCGAAAGCGCCGCCGATGCCAGCGATAGTGCCGTAGATGAAGGTGCGCACGTTCTGATCGAAGTTCTGTTCAATGGCTTCCAGAACGGCGTGATCGGTATAGGCGCGCAGCTCCACATCGGCGACGGCCAAGGCGGCTTGCAGGGCAGCGCGCTGATCGGCGTACTGAGCAGCATCCATGCCGGTGGCTTCCTCGCGCAGGAGCGCCTCCAACTTGCTCAGCCGCTCGATGATGCCGCGCCAATAGGCGCGCCCGCTATCGACGAGAGCGTTCACGTAGCTCTCTTGCGCAGTGGCGAGGCGCGTGAGGCTATCGGCGAGCACTTCGCGGTCGAACAGCTCAGCCAGTTTGTCGCGGTCGGTGCCGCGGAAAGCCGCCCGCACTACGTTCAAGTTTTTCTCCATAAAGCGCCCGCCGCGCAGCAAGACTCCGTCGATCACGGCGCGGATATCCTTCAGGGTAGCCTCCAGCAGGCGATCCAAGCCCGCCGCTTGCTGCTCGATCTCGCGCTCCAACGAATGGGCGGCGTCGGTATCCTGACCGATCAGGGCGAGGCGCGCGTTGAGCGAGTCTTGATGGCGAGTTAGCACGCCGCGCAGCAGATTCAAGCGCGTGAGCAGCTTCTGCTTGGCGGGCGGCACTTGCTCGAAAGTCTGGCGCAGGTGAGCGGCGAGCGCTAGGATGCCCGTCGGGTCGTCGGCGGGCGACTCGCGCAGCGCGGCGAAGACTCCGCCCTGATAAGGGCGTTGGAGCGCCTGCTTGGCGCTGATCATGAAGATGGGCGGGCGCAAGCCCAAGAGTTGGTCGATTTGCTGGCGCACGAATTCGCGCACTTGTTGGCGCTCAGCCTCGTCGAGCAGGTCGGCTTGATTGATGACGACCACGATTTTCTTGCCGTAATCGCGCGCCAGCTCAAGGTAGAGCCGCTCGGTATCGGCGAAGGCGCGCTTGGCGCTGATGACGAAGATGACCAGGTCGCTGCGATGCAAGAAGGACTTGGCAATCGCCTCGTGCTGCTGGAAGACCGAGCCGGTGCCGGGCGTATCGACAATGGCGACGCCCGTGCCGCCCGTAGCCGGATGTTCCCACTCGCGGATGGCGGCGTTCTCGCGCGTTTTAGGCGTCCGATTGGGGACGGGCGCGTAGCGGACGAGCTCGATGGCGTCGGTGGTGGGCGTGATGCCGACGGGCAGGAACGGCTCGCCCAGCAGCGCGTTGATGAAGGTGGACTTGCCGGCATTGAACTCGCCGATGACGGCTACCAAGAGGAACATCTCGCGCAGATCGTCGGCGGCATCGCGCAGGCGAGCCCGATCTTGGGCGCCTTCGCCGTGCAGCTTGCCGACGAACTCCGCCGCCTCGCCCAGCAAGCGGATCAGGCGCTCGCGCAGCTCGGC
>CALKXH010000041.1 GCA_938005675.1 uncultured Anaerolineae bacterium | reverse complement strand
TCGGCATGGTGTAGAGGACAAAGGTCTGTTCGATGACTTCGTCGGCGCGCTCAGTATCGAGGCTGATCAAGGCTTGTACCAGCGGCTGGACGAAATCAGAGGGCGGCTGCGGCGCTTGGCGGAGGTCTAGAGCGGCGGGATCGCTGGGCTCGATGGAGATGGCTTCTCCATTTTGGCGGGCTGCCTCCAACAGGGCGACCACGCGGCTGATCGTCAAGCCGTCGTTCATTTGTTGGCGCACCCAACGCAGCAGGGCGATGTCGCGCTCGGAGTACAGGCGATAGCCGCTGGCGGTGCGTCTTGGCTCGATCAGGGCGTAGCGGCGTTCCCAAGCGCGCAACGTCGCCGCCGAGATGCCCGTCTGCTGCTCGACGGCTTTCATGTTGTAGATCGGTTCGTCGGAGTAGTCTTCGAGTCGACGCCGCATAGCTGATGAGCGATTGTTTACCTTTTGTTCAATGCTTGGTGAATTGTAAAGCCTGCTGCCCGTGTTGTCAAGCAGGCTGCCCGCGCGCCCTGCAGCCATGCCCGATTCGCCAAGCCCGCCACAATGGGATAAACTCCCGCCTTGCACGCAGCCGTGCGTGCTTGAGGAGGACTGAGACTTGGAAAAACGGCTCTTGATAAGCCGCACGCGGCTTTTTTTAGCGCTCAGCTTGGCGGCTTTATGCGTCCTTGCTTCGATCAGCCTAGTCATGGCGCAGGAGGGCGTGCCACGCCGTCTGAGCATCGGTGAGAGCGTCACGGGATCGCTCAACGAGCAGACTTTTGCCCAGACCTACACCTTTGAGGTGGCTAACGGTCTGCCCGTCACGCTGACTGCCCTCAGCAACGCTCCAGAGCTGACCCTCGCCCTCATCCTGACCGATGCCAACGGGCAACCGCTCGCCCAGAACGCCAATTTGAGCGGCGCTGAGGTCAGCCTGAGCAACTTGGTCTTGCCGAACGGCGTTTACTATGTGACTGTGCTGCGCAGCAGCGGCGCGCAGGGGACTGCGGCAGGGCAATTCACGCTCACGCTCAGCGCCGCCACCCTTGCGACGCCCACGCCCGCCCCGACGCTGGCGCCCATCACGCTCAACAGCATGAGCGTGGCGCTCAGCTGGGCGACCATCGACGATCTGGACTTGGAAGTGCGCGATCCGGTTGGCAACGCAGTCTTTTTCGGGAATACCGCCGCCGGCGGCGCGACCTTGCTGGCGAACGTCAACAACGGCTGCACCAACACCGTCAACAATCCCACCGAGACGATTCGTTGGGCGGCAGGGCGCGTGCCCGCTGGCAGCTACGAAATTCTGGTCTACTACAACCGCGCGTGTCGCCAGCCCGCCGCGCCTGTGGACTTCACCGTCACGGTCACGGTCAATGGGCGCGCCCAACCACCTATTCAAGGGCGGCTGAGTCTGAATGAGCAGTACGTCGCCAGCTTCATCCTTGAGTCGGCGGAGGCGGTCAGCGTGCAGCAAGGCGGCGCGAATCCGCTTTTGCTGAACCTGACGCCCTTCGCCGCTCAGATCAGCGCGCCGCGGCCGCTCGGCGGGCGCACAAGCGTGCGCAGCCGCATTGATCGCAACAATCAGGTCGATGTCTGGAGCTTTGAGGGCGTGGCGGGGCAGGTGGTGAACATCGCGATGAACGCGGTCGATGGCGGCAGCCTCGATCCGCAGCTGATCCTGCTCGGACCGGATCGCGCCGTGCTCGCCTCTAACGACGATGCCACTCCCGAGACGCGCAATGCCTTGATCGCCAATCAGCTCCTGCCTGTCAACGGCACGTACGTGATCATCGCCACGCGCTTCGGCAAGAACATCGGCGGCACGGAGGGCAACTACGAACTGATCCTGAGCGGCACAGGTGCGCTGGTCGCCGCGCCAACGGCATCCCCCTCTGAAGGCGGCGCGCCCGTCGCCGCGCCAACCGAGACGGTCAGTCAGGTCGGCTTGGCGGGATTGCCCGTCGGCGCTATGAACATCAGCCTGACGTGGAACAGTCGCGCCGACGTGCGGCTGCTGGTACGCGATCCGGAGAACCGCTCGCTCTTCTCGGACGTGCGCAACACGCCCAGCGGCGGCATCCTAGCCCGTCAGGATAACCTGAACTGCAACAATCCGACCAGCGCGCCGATCACCTACGCCGTCTGGCAGGCGGATCGGCTGCTGACAGGCACCTACGAGGTGCAAGTCTGGCTGCGCAACCTGTGTGGCGAGACTCTCCTGCCCACCTACGCCCTGAACGTCAACGTGCGCGGTCAGCAAGTGCTGAGCGTGCAGGAGCAGCCCGACATCAACGGGCGGTTCTACGTCACGACTTTCAGCATCGCCCCTGATGGCACAGTCAGCGCGGGGCGCGGCGGCGTGTTCTTCAACGAGGCGCTGCGCGACATCGGCGATGTGCGCGATCGCGCTGATAGCGCCGAGCCGCTCATTTACGGGCGACCGACCTTCGGCAGAGTGGATAACGCTGCTCCGTTCACGGTCTACACTTTCCAAGCCCGCGCCGGCGACCGCGTGCGCATCTCGATGCGCGCCACAGGCGGCACGCTCGATCCCGCCCTCTACCTGCTCGATCCGAGCGGCGTCCAGCTCGCCTTCAACGATGATGCCGCGCCGAACAACGTCAACGCGCAGATCGACGCTGTCATCCCCACCGACGGGCGCTACATCGTCATTGCAACGCGCTTCGGCGCCCTGACGGGCGGCACGACGGGCAGTTTCGAGGTCGCGGTAGCGCCCATTCGCTAGAGACGCCCCGTGAGCGCGCCAAGCAGCTGCTTGGCGCGCTCGCTACCCCTTCAGCAGCAGCATGTTGCCGTACAGAATGGCGATCTCGCAGACGTCGGTCACGATGATCGCCGCCTCGTGATGATCGCCCTCGCCCAAGAGCAAGCCGATGATATCGGCGTACTCGTCGCGCTCATCCGGATAGCCGCGCACATCCCACTGCAGCGAGCGCACCTCCTCAAAGACCAGCTGGAAGGGATCGCCCTCGTAAGCGCAATCGAGCTGCACTTCCGTCCCCCACGTTGAGATTTCAACGCGCTGCAGAGTCAGCTTGCCTTTTTCAACGCCCAGTAGCTCGAAGATTTCGTTCTGATCAGCCGTCATGCTTGTGTCCATCGAATAGCGACGGCGCTCCACGTATACCCGACGCCCGCGCCCGCCAGCACCACCAGATCGCCTGCCTTGATCTTGCCCTGCGCCAAGCCCAGCTGCAACGCCAACGCCTGATCGGCGCTTTGGATATGCCCGTAGTCTTCCAAGTAGACCGATTGCTCGGCGCTCAGCCCAATCGCCTTCAAAATCTCTAGGTAGAAGGAGCGCTTCATGTGCGTGATGCCCAAAAAGCGCACGTCGGAGAGCGAGCAGCCGCCCTTTTCAACGGCGCTGCGAATCACGCGCACGAAGTTCTCCAGCGAGACTGCGCCCAAGCGCTCTGCCATGTATTCGGGCTGATTGACCGCCAAGCGCCCGCACAGATCGCCGTGTTCCGCCGCATCGCCGATTGCTTCGGGCGCGCGACTGAGCGTGACCGTCTCCGAGAGGCTGCCGTCGGTGATGGCTGCCATGCCGAGAATCGGATTATGTTCAGCCTCGCGCTTGAGGATCATCGCCCCTGCGCCGCTGCCGAAGTTGTACATGAAGCGCACGCTCTCGTTGCGCAGGTTGATCAGATCGTTCTCGCGGCTGGCAGCCACGATCAGGACGTGGCGCAAGGACTCATCCGCCAGCATCATGCCGCGCGCCGCCTGCATGGCGATGGGTGCGGCGGCGCACAAGGCGTATAGATCGAAGGCGTAGGCGTTCAGCGCGCCGATGTTGTGCTGAATCTTGGCGGCAGCGCTCCAGACGTTGTGATCTTTGTACTCGCTGCCGTGCGAGATGACCAGATCGATCTGTTCGGGGGCGAGTTTGGCGTCCTCTAAGGCGCGCAAGGCGGCTTGAGTCGCCATGTACGAGACGGTCTCGTGTGCGGCGGCGATGTGCCGCTGGCGGATGCCCATCTTCTCGCGCAGGATCGCCTCCGGGATGCCCGTGCGCGGCGCGAGGTCGGCGGCGCTCTCGATTTGGGCGGGGAAGTACGTCCCGATGCCCACAATGCCGATGGAAGGCGTCATAAGGTCTCTACCTTTTGGCAAAAACTCATTTGACGCTGATTGTACCGCAGAACGCACTTCAAGGGCGCGCCGCAATTTCAGGGCTGAGCCTTGCGCATGGATTCCTGTAGCCCGATCAGCAGGTAAGCGATCAACGTCAGGCAGTTGAGCGCCGCTGATACGACCAGCAAGAGCATGATGTCGGGCAAGTAAGCGATCAGCACCGCATAATTCACCCCCCGTCCCGTCAGGCTCAGGATCAGGGTCGGCAGCAGCAGTAGAATGGCAACTGGGATGAGCAGCGCGATCACGCGCATCCCGCGTTTCAAGATGTTCTGCCGACTATTGACCCAGCGGCGGCTGAGCAGCAGGCGCAGGCTATCGTTCACCACAACCGCGATGCTGACCGACAGGATGATGATGCCGATCACGCTTGCGCTGATGCCACTCTGAGCGGGTTTGCCGCCACGCAGCAGAGCCATCACGCCCTCACGGATTTCGGGGTAGGTGGCGAAGCCCAGCAGCAAACTTTGACGGTTATAGAGCAGGGCGAAAGCGATGCCGTCATCGGGCAGGAGCACCATGTCAGCGTGGAAAGTCAGCACGTCTCCGGCGTGGTTGAAGATGCGCCTTCCATCATCGTTCGGGGCGGCAAACCAGCCCATCGCATAGGAGCTATCTATCCCGTTCGGCACGCTCAGCACTGTGGTGATGCCATCTGGGCTGAGGATGCTCGGTTCCTCTATCACGAATTGACGCAGGAAGGCTGCCATATCTGCGCCACTGGCGATGATCCCGCCGCTGGGGGCAGGGATGGGCAGCTGCTCCGCGTAGGGGATGGGGAAGCCATATAACAGGATATGCCCTTGCGCCAAGCCCTCTATCGCTCTCGGCGTTGGGTCGTCATAGGCGAGCGCAGTCTGCATGCGCGCAGGCGCGAAGAGTCTTTGGCTGAGATAAGCGCTGTACGTCTGCCCGCTGACGACCTCAACAATGCGACCGAGCAAGTCGTAGTTGGCGTTGAAATAAGCAAACTGCGCGCTTGGCTCAGCCGTGTGGCGAGCGCGCGCAAAGGATGAGGGCAACGCCTCGAGCGGGCGCGCGTTGACTGTGATGGCGTAGTCTCGATCAGACAGTCCGCTGGTTTGATTGAGCAGATGGCGGACAGTGATGCGGCGCGCCCAGTCTGGATTTTGCGTGGTGAAGTCCGTCAGGTAGGTCTGTATGGGCGCATCGAGATCGAGGCGACCCTCCTCAAATAGCTGCATCACGGCGACCGCCGTCATGCTCTTAGAGAGCGATCCGATCCGAAAGCGCGTCGTCGGCGCGATGCCTTCGCCATAAGTTCGGACGTCCACTCTGCCGTCGGCGTAGGCGATTGCCAGCGCCAAGCTCGGCACGCGGTGGGCGGCGCTTCGCTCTTCGAGGTAGGCATCGAGCGCATCAGATTGTGCATACGCCGAGCGCAGAGCGCCTGCCAGCCAAAAACTCAATATTGCTACAAAAAGAGCGCACTTGTGCTTCATCAACAGTCTCCCAAGCTTTCTGCTTCAACATATATAGTACTTTTCATCTACTCATCATGGAACGTGACGCTTGTAATTTCGCGCCGCGACGAATGTCACCGAATCAGGCTGCAGAGGAGGCTTTAGGGGCGCGCCGCAACGCTGAAAGGTAAGAAAATCTCGCCAACGCGCTGACCCGTGCTGGATGAGACGAAGCCGAACGTCCAGCGCAGCGACTCGGCGGGCGGCAGCGCCTCGTCCGTCCAGGCAATGAAGACCGTGTCGCGCACGACCTCGCCCGCTTGCCACGCCGTGGTCGGATAGTAGCCGCGCACAGGGTCGGGATAGTCGCGCTGGGCGATCAGCCCCGTCGTGTTGCCCGCCGCGTCGACGGTGCGCAGGTGCGCAAAGGGGATGAAGCGCTCAGGAATCTCGCCCACAACCCGCCAATAGAGCGTGAAGGAGGCGCCGCGCTCATCGGCGTGGGCGCGGTAGCTATAGAGCTGCACGCCGGGCGCCGCCATCTGCTCCAGCTTGATCGCCGTCTCCGCCTCGGCGATCAGGCGCGGATCGCCGCGCGGCACGACCTGAACGAAGGGCGTGTGCGTGCCAGCGAAGCCCACGCCCAGCTCCAAGAGCGGATTCTGCCCTGAGAGCATCCCTAAGTACATCTGCATCCAGTGCGAGAGGTAGATGTTCTGAGTCAGCCGCTCCTGAGCGACGGCGGCGATGAGAGGCGCTTCGCGGTCGTAGAACAAGCCGACGCGATAGCCCGCCGCCACCGCCTCCAAGCCGATCCAATGGTCGGGACTCCAGCCGCCGGTGAAGACGATGCTCTCAGGCGGCAAGCTGGCATAGGCTGCGAAGTACTCGGCGCCGCGCGTATCGATGGCGCGATTGTTCTTCGGGTAGCCAAGCGCGAACAAGAGCGGCACGAGCGCCAGCAGCGGCAAAGCGAGGCTGACCCGCTGTTTGAGGCGCGGCAAGCGCACGGACGAGTCGGCGAGGCACGCCAACCCGACGATCAGGGCGAAGCCGCTCTGTCCGTAGTAGATGAACGCCTTGTGATCCTGCCGCCACGTCATGAAAAAGATGAACGAGAGCGCCGCGCCGATCAGGAGCGCCGTCCCGTAGAGCGGCGCGCGGCGCAGGAAGCTCACCAAGCCCAAGATGCCCAGCACAACGCCAATCGGCGTGAAAAACTCAAGGTGGAAGCCGCCCACCAAGCCGATGCGCGCGCCCAGTTCAGGCAGCGGCGAGACCAGCAAGCCCTCTTGCCCGTAGCCGAAGACGATCTGCAGCGCGTTGTAGGCGTTGATCGCGGGATTGAAGGTAGTGCCTAAGCCGTAAACCACCCCGGCTGGCACTTTGAAGAAGACATCGTAGTACAGCAGGAGCGGCAAGCCCACCATCGCCGCGAGGCGCACGTAATGCCACGGACGTAAGTGTCGCAGCGCGCCGCTGCCTAAGGCGATCAGGGCGACGCTGGGCGCCCACAGCACGATGATGCGATGATTCGCCAAGCCCAGCCCGAACAGCAACGCCGCGCCCTCCAAGTAGGCGACGCGCTCAGGTTGCCGCGCGTAGCGCGCCGCAAGATAGAGGATGCCCATCACGGTCAGGAGGTGCAGTCCCTGCACTTCGGCGATGGTGGCGATGTGCCATAGCACGCCGCTCAGCCCGAAGATCGTCACGGCGAGCGCCGCCGCGTACCAACGCACGTACAGGCGCAGCAAAAAGTAAGCGACCACCAGCGCCAGCGCCACGGTCAGCGAGGAGAAATAGGTCACCCACGTGAAGGGATCATCGCCCAGCAGCGCGCCGATGCGCGTGAAGTAGTGGGCGAGGATTACATAGGCGGGGTAGCTGGTGGCATGGGCGATGCCATTGTGGACGACGGCGCGCTGTAGCTCCATCGACTCCGCCTCAGCGCCGCCGCCCACGATGTAGCCGCGCGCCGCCGTCCCGACGTAGAGCGCTAGGAAGGCGAGGAAGATAATCGGCGCTGCGAAGCGCGCTAAGGGCGACTCGTGGCTCATTCGGCTAGGCGCGCGATGCGCCGTGCCTCGCGCTCTCCGCTCAGCATGGCGCCATGCACGGTGGCGGGATAAGTTGGCAAGGTGCCTTCGCCCGCAAAAAAGAGCCGACCCTGCACGGGGCGCGCTAGGATGTCATAGTCGCTCCGCCGCGCATCAGGCGGCACGTGCGAGTAGGCGCCGCGCGCGAAAGGATCGCTCTGCCAGGCTGTGACGGCGAAGGCTTCGGGCAGCGGGATAGCTCTGCCGAAGGCGCGTTGCAACGTCTCGAAGGCGCGCGCGACAACCTGTTCGGGTGGGAGGTTCTCAAGGCTGCGCGCATGGGCGCCGCGCGTCAACGCCATTAGGATCGGCTGCGCATGTAGCCTTTGCAGGTTGAAGAACTCGAAGGCTTCGCTGGTCGTTTCGCTCAGATGAGCGAAAGAGTGCACTTCCTCATCCCAGAATGGCTGCGGAAAACGCATGGCAATCTTGTTGAGCAAGCCCATTTGCAGCCGACTGAGCGCCGCGCGCTTGGCTTGAGGCAAGGCGGGCGCGAAAGCAACCGCGCCGCTTTGCAGCACGCCAATCGGCAAGGTTATCACGACCCGATCCGCCTCAAAGACGCGCCCGTCCGCTGCTTTCAGGCGCACACCGCTGCGATCATAGGCGATCTCGCGGATGACTGTGTTCAGCTGCACGTTCAGATCGCGGGCGAGGAAGGCGATCAGCTTGCCGTACCCCTCGCGCAGCAGCAAATGATCGCCGCCGAAAGCGCGATCCTCATTCCACGCCAAAAGCGAGAGATCGCTCGCATCAGCGCCCCATTCCAGCTCGATTTCACTGGCGAGCGCCCACAGCACCGCTCGTTTTTGAACGCCGACCAGCTCATACTGCGGGAGCAGCTCCGCTAGGACATCGGCTATCGAGGTGCTTTCGTCAACTAGATCGTGCGTCTTAGCAGCTTCCAGCTCCTTCAGGATATCAGTGGCGACTTCCATGGCAGCCTTCACCTCGTCTGCAGAAAGCCGCTGACCGTCGCTCGTGTAGAGGGCAACCGCCTCAAAGTCGGTTGCCACAGTGCGGATGCCCGCCGTACGGACTAGGGCAGTCAGCGGATTGCGACCGCTGCCGTGAATCCATGCCGCGCCCATATCCAGCGGCACGCCGAGCGCCTCATCCGTCCAGATGCGCCCGCCCAGACGCTCGCGCGCCTCTAGGACGGTCACCGTGAAGCCGACGGCTTGCAGCGCGCGCGCCGCGCTGATGCCCGCCATGCCCGCCCCGACCACCACCACCGACTCGGCGGCGCGCGCCGTGCGTTGCGGCAAGACCGCGCCCAGCGCACTCAGCCCCAAAAGTTTAAGGATATGGCGACGTTGCATCGTGTTTTTGCCTATCTCCAGTTGCCGTTCGCTGCATTCTACCGCAGACCGCCCATTTGCAAAGCGCCCTGAGCGGCGCGCTATAATTCTAGGCAAATGTCTCATGGCAGACAGCCGTTCTAGACTGAGAAAGGTTTTTAAGCATGGCAAAATTGCCTGATTTCAAAAATGAGCCGCTGACCGACTTCAGCCAGCCCGCCAACCGCGCCGCTTTCCAACAGGCGCTGGAATACGTGCGCAGCCAGCTCGGCAAGCATTATCCGTTACACATCGGCGCTAACGAGTTGAACACGCCCGATACGATCCAGTCGATCAATCCCGCGCGCCCCGCCGAGATCGTCGGCACGGTCTCAGCTGGGCGCAAGGAAGATGCTGAACGCGCTATCGAGGTGGCGGCGGAAGCCTTCAAGCACTGGCAATACGTCGACGCGGAGGAGCGCGCCCGCTACTTGCTGCGCGCCGCCGCCGAGATGCGCCGCCGCAAGCACGAGTTCAGCGCGTGGATGGTCTTCGAGATCGGCAAGAACTGGGCGGAGGCGGACGCCGACACTGCCGAGGCGATAGACTTCCTTGAATACTACGCGCGGCAAGCCATTCGCCTCAAAAACGCCAGCGAGCAGCTCTACACGCTGCCCAACGAGCAATCTGAGCTGCAGTACATCCCGCTGGGCGTCGGCGCCGTGATCCCGCCGTGGAATTTCCCCGCCGCGATCATGGTCGGCATGACCAGCGCGGCAATCGTAGCGGGCAACACGGTCGTGCTGAAGCCCGCCAGCATCACGCCCGTGATCGCCTACAAATTCTGCGAGATTCTGTGGAGTTTGGGCTTGCCGAGCGGCGTCCTGAACTACTTGCCGGGTCCGGGCGGCGCCATCGGCGATACGCTGGTCGATCACCCCAAGACGCGCTTCATCGCCTTCACCGGCAGCAAAGAGGTCGGGCTGCGCATCTTTGAGCGCGCCGCCAAGGTGCATCCGGGGCAGCTGTGGCTCAAGCGCACCATCCTCGAAATGGGCGGCAAGGACGCCGTCGTAGTCGATGAGACCGCCGATCTGGAGGCGGCGGCGACGGGCATCGTGGTCAGCGCCTTCGGCTTTCAAGGGCAGAAATGCTCAGCCGGCTCGCGCGCCATCATCGTCGACTCGGTCTACGAGCAGGTGGCTGCCCGCGTGGTGGAAAAAACCCGCCAACTGACCATCGGCGCGCCCGATCAAGCCCCGGAGATCGATCAAGGACCGGTCTCAGATGCCAAAGCCATGCAGAAAATTCTAGAGTACATCGAGATCGGCACGCAAGAGGGCAAGCTGCTGTGCGGCGGCAAGGCGAAAGTCACGCCCGAGGGCGGCTACTTCATCGAGCCGACCATCTTCGGCGACGTCGCCCCAACCGCCCGCATCGCCCAAGAGGAGATTTTCGGACCGGTCTTGGCGTTGATCCGCGCCCACGACTACGCGCACGCCCTTGAGATCGCCAACGGCACTGAGTTCGGCTTGACCGGCGCCGTCTACAGCCAGAGCCGCGAACGCCTCGAGCTGGCGCGGCGCATCTTCCACGTCGGCAACTTGTACTTCAACCGCAAATGCACAGGCGCCATGGTCGGCGTGCATCCCTTTGGCGGCTTCAACATGTCTGGCACGGATAGCAAAGCCGGCGGACCCGACTACCTGCTGCTCTTCACGCAAGCTAAGTCCGTCAGCGAGCGCCTCTGAGCCGATCTGCTGCATAGCGGGCGGGGCGGCTCGCTGTGCAGCAGCCTTCAGGAAAAATTTCCATTCGCCGAGCTAAGCTCGTGCTATAATCGCCTTCAGCAGAGCTGGATCGCAATAAGAGCAGTTGATTGAGGGCGCACAGAGCGGGTTCAGCTGCTTTAACGCAGATGTGCTTCCCAGACTTCACAGCCAATGAGCATCTATAGCGAGGTGAGGGCGTGTCTTCGGCAGAGATCAGCGAGCAAGAGATCAGAGAGCGCTGCAGCCAGCTATTGCAAGCAGCTCGCAGCGAGGCAGCGCGGCTGCATCACCACTTCATCGGCACTGAACATCTCTACATGGCGCTCACTCAGGTGGAGGGCAGCTTGGCGCAGCGCTTGCTCTTCATGGCGGGTCTCGATCCGCGCAGCGTCCGTAACGACATTCGGCGCGACGCCGGCGCCCACGATACCGATCAAGACCCGCCCAGCGAACTGCCGCTCACCCCGCGCGCCTACCGCGTCCTGAGCGAGGCGATCCAAATCGCTGAAGCCCGTCATCATCAGACACTCGACGAGCGCCACGTGCTGTGCGCCTTGCTGCGCGAAGGACAAGGCGTGCCGATGCGCCGTCTGCAACTGCTGGGCATCGAGCTTCAGCTGTGGCTCAGGCTGGTGGAGGAAGACCTCCAAAAGGTGCGGGCTGAGACTGAGTTCGGCTCGCTCAGCCACGACTACGACATCCCGATCTACGAGGCGGCGGAGTATGTGGAAGACGAGCCGCTCAGCCAGACGCCCATGCTTGATAGGTACGGGCGCGACCTGACTCAGCTCGCCCGCGAGGGCAAACTGACGCCCGTCGTCGGGCGCGAGCGCGAAATTCGCATGATGACGCGCACGCTCATGCGCACCAAAAAGAACAATCCGCTCCTCGTCGGCGATGCGGGCGTCGGCAAGACGGCGGTCGTGGAGGGACTCGCCTACAACATCGCACAGGGCAGCGTGCCGCCTCAGCTGTGCAATCGGCGGATCGTGCAGATCGAGATCGGCACGCTGCTGGCAGGCACCAGCTTGCGCGGACAGTTCGAAGAGCGGCTGATCGGCATCCTCGATGAAGTGCGCAGCCATCCTGAGATCATCCTGTTCATCGATGAAATTCACACCATCGTCGGCGCCGGCGACACCGTCGATAGCAACCTTGATGCCGCCAACATCCTCAAGCCCGCCCTCTCGCGCGGCGAGGTCGCCTGCATCGGCGCCACCACTCACGAGGAATATCGCTCCGCCATCGCCCAAGACCCTGCCCTAGAGCGGCGCTTCCGCACCATCGAGATCGGCGAGCCTTCGCCCGCCGATACCCTGCTCATCCTGACCAGCGCGCAAGATCGCTACGCCCGACATCACGGCGTGCAGATTCACAGCGAGGCGTTGCAAGCCGCCGTGACCCTCTCCGCCCAATACTTGCCCAATCGCCGCCAGCCCGATAAAGCGCTCGACTTGCTGGATGAGGCGTGCGCCCGCGTGGTGACCCAGACCGCTCACGGCGCCGACCCAAACGCGCCGCGCGTCGTCACAGCGGAAGCCGTTGCTGAGGTGCTGGCTGAATGGACGGGCATCCCAGTGGCGCAGCTGACTGAAGATGATCGGCGCAAGTATGCCCGCATGGAAGCGCTGCTGCGCGCGCGGGTGGTCGGTCAGGATCACGCCATCAGCGCGGTGGCGGGCGCAGTGCGCGCCAGCCGCGCCGGCTTATCCAACCCGAACCGACCGGTCGGCGTCTTTCTGTTCCTCGGTCCGAGCGGCGTGGGCAAAACCGAGCTGGCGAAGGCGCTGGCGGCGTTCCTCTTCGGCAGCGAGAACGCCCTGCTGCGCTTCGATATGTCCGAGTTCCACGACGAACACACCGTCGCGCGTTTGATCGGCGCGCCGCCCGGCTACCGCGACTCGCAGCGCGGCGGACAGCTGACTGAGGCGCTGCGCCGCCGCCCCTACTGCGTCGTCCTGCTGGATGAAGTTGAAAAAGCAGCGCCGCAAGTCTTCGACCTGTTCTTGCAGGTCTTCGACGAAGGGCGGCTGAGCGACGCGCGCGGCAGCAGCGTCGATGCCCGCCACGCCCTGTGGATCATGACCAGCAACGTCGGCTCGGCAGAGCTGAGTCGCGGCAGCGTCGGCTTCAACAGCAGCGCCGCGCCCTCAGCCAACTATCAAGCCGCGCTGCGGCGTTTCTTCCGCCCCGAATTTCTCAATCGCCTCGATGACATCATCGTCTTCAACCCGCTCAGCCCTGAGACGCTCGAACAAATACTCGATCTCCAGCTGCGCAGCCTGCGCGAGCGCCTGCTCGATCAGCGCCTGCGCCTGCAGCTGACCCCTCAGGCGAGCGCGCTCTTGCTGCGGCACGGCTACGACCCCGTCAACGGCGCCCGTCCCTTGCGCCAAGCCATCGAGCGCCTGCTCACGCGCCCCTTGAGCGCCCAGCTGCTGGAGCAGCCCGCCTTGCAGGACGGCGTCATTCACGTCGACGTCTCGGACGATCAGGCGCAGTTGATCTTCAGCCTGCGCCCTGACTCAGCTCGCCAAGAGGCACAGTGACCGCGCTATGACTCTTCTGCACGCGCCACAAGTCGGAATGTCGCCCGTTTACCTCTCGGCGGCGGATGAGCAACTGCTCTTATCGGTCTCGCATCCTCAGGATGACGTCGATCTGTTCGCCACCGACCCCGATCCCCACATTCAGCGCTTGGGACGCTTGGCGCTGCGGCGCGCCTCGCCTCACGCCGCCGATTACTTCGCGCTGGGCGATCTATGCGCTCAGCGCGCCCTCGAGGGCGAGCGACTGGTCATTTTATACGTCGTGAAGGCGCTGCAAGCCTACAAACGCGCCGCGCGGATCGCCCAATCGGACTACGAACAAGCCCTCGCGCGCTTCGCCCAAGTCAACCTCGCCACCTGGACGGTCAACCTTGCCCACAGTACGCCTAGCCCCAACAACATCGGCGTGGCGCTGTGGGCTGTGGCGGAGAGCCCCGCCGAAGCCCTCAACGCCGAGACCTACGCCGCCGCCCTCGAACTGACTCAGTGGTATGCCGCCGCCCTGCGCGCCAAAGCGCCTGATACACCACGCCCTCAGGAGAGTCCCTCTGACCATGTGGAGGCGGACGAGCGACCGCTGCCGAGCGACGAGAATGGCGAGGCGCAAACCCAAGAGGCGCTCTCCGACCACGTCTCAAGCCGCTTGAGTCGAGCGTTGGCCTCTAGCTCTGCCATGGCTGAGCCGAACGCGCCTGAGACTCTCGGCAACGGCGAGGACTTTCAACGCGGCGAGCGCATCGGCGGGCGCTATCACGTCCAGAACATCCTCAAGGGCGGCATGGGCATCATCTACATCTGCGTGGATGAAGAGACCGATGCGCTCGTCGCCCTCAAGACCTTTCAGGCGCGCTTCCTGAGCGACGATACCGCCAAGCGCCGCTTCGAGAATGAGGCGCGGCTGTGGATCGAGATGGATAAGCATCCCAACATCGTGCGCGCCCACAAGGTCGCCTCCTTCGGCAAGAGCCGCCTGCGCGAGCGCCCGCACATCATCCTTGAGTACGTCGGCGGCGTAGAAGGTCTGGGCAGCGACCTGCGCGGCTGGATCAAGCATAAACGCCTGACCCCGCAACTGAGCCTCGAAATCGCCTTAGGCGTCTGCAACGGGATGGTGCACGCCGTCAGCAAGAAGGCGGGCTTTGTCCACCGCGATTTGAAGCCCGCCAACATCCTCGTGCGCCACGACCTCACTGCTAAAGTGACCGACTTCGGGCTTGGGCGCGCCCTAGATGGCCTGACTGAATCGCAAGAGATGCTCATGTCCAGCTCAGAGCAGCTCCAACAGCTCGCCCAAGCGCGCCTCACCCAGACAGGCAAAGTCATGGGGACGCTCATCTACATGGCGCCTGAGCAATACACCCCCTCGCTGCAGCCGCTGGATGCGCGCGCCGACATCTTCGCCTTCGGCGTCATCCTCTACGAGATGCTCACAGGCATCCGACCCTTCGGCGGCGCAAGCACCATTCAAGCCCTGCGCGAGCTGCATCGCCGCTCGATCAGCTTCCCGCCCGCCCTCGCTGAGACTCTCCCGCCCGATCTGTGCCAACTGACCTTGCGCTGCCTGCAAGTGCCGCGCGAGGCGCGCCCGCAATCGTGGCTGGAACTGCACGCCGAGCTGGCGAAGTGCTACCAAGCCCTCACCGGCAAGCTTCCGCAGCTGGAGAACAGCTCCACCGCCATGCAGCGCGATGAGCTGATGGATAAAGCCTACAGTCTGACTGAACTCAAGCGCTACGCCGACGCCTTGCCGATCTACGATCAGGCGCTGGCGCTCGAACCCGACTCGGCGTGGATACACGCCCGCAAGGGGCGCTTGTTGCGCCTGCTCAAGCGCTACACGGAAGCCATCCAAGCTTTTGAGCGCGCGCTGACTCTCCAGCCCACCTTCGCTTGGGCGTGGTACAACAAGGGCATCGTCCACGAGCGCCTGAAAGAATATGCCGAGGCGCAGACTGCGTACGCGCGCGCCACCGAGCTGAATCCGTACGATATCTGGGCGGCTTACAATCACGCGCGCTTGCTGCTGCAGCTCAAGCAACCTCGAGCAGCGTTGGCGCGCATCCAAGCAGTCCTCAGCATCGATCCCGATCACGCCCTGAGCCACGTCCTACACGGGCGCATCCTGCGCCGCTTGGGACAGCTTCCAGAGGCATTGCAAGCCTTTGATCGCGCCCTTCAGCTCGATCACGAGCTGGGCGAGGCGTTCATCGAGCGCGGCGAAGTCCTCATGACCCTGAAGCGTCACCCTGAAGCCACCAACGCCTTCCTAGCCGCTTCGCGCCTGCTGCCCAAAGACCCAACCGCATGGCTGTGCCTCGCCGATGCCTACCTAGCGAGCGGCAATCTCTCCGAGGCGCTGACCGCCTTGGAGCAAGCCAAGCGCCTGCGCCCTGAACATAACGGAGTCTGGCTGCGCTTAGGGCGGCTGAGCCTGCA